>CAKTER010000049.1 GCA_934552695.1 uncultured Eubacteriales bacterium | reverse complement strand
AACGCTGACAGCTGCATCGACTGCGGCGCTTGCGCTGGCGCTTGCCCCACCGGCGCTATCAAATAGGCCTAAGCAGCGGCTTCTCAAAACCAGAGGACTCTCCTCTGGTTTTTTCTTTTTTCTCTCTATACAAAAGGCCCTTTCCGCAGGCTCACCATCCCCGGAAACGGCCTTTTTCTTTGTTTTACAACATAAAAGACTCCCGAGATGCCGGCCCTGCCCGTTGACACCTAGCCTCAGCCAGGTGGGTGCCGTCACAGCTGGACTCTGCCTTCCGCTGCCCAAAGGGAATTAGCTTGCGGCCTGGCATATCCGCTGGTGTTGGGCTCCCCTTTATGTCATGTAGGTTCAAAAAGGCGGGGGTATCGAACACCTCAGGAATCTGAACGTATTATACACTATCCGGGCCCAACTTTCAACCCTTCCGGCTCCCGGCGGCAAAAAATAGCAAACTGCCCAGAAGGATGGCGCAATCCGCCACATTAAACACGGGGCAGCGCCGGGACTTCCTATGCAAAAAATCGGTAACGCTGCCGTGATGGAGCCGATCGGCCAAATTCCCGGCCGCCCCGCCCAAAACCAGTCCCAGCGAGACTCGTTCCACCGGGGTCTTGCTCCGGTACAAGCACAGCGCCAGCACAGCGCAAAAGCCGGAGGTCAGCACCGCAACGGCCCGGGGATGCTTGGCAAAATGCCCGTAGGAAAACCCGGGGTTTTCCCGCCGCCATAGCTCCCAGCGGGGGCTTATGTCCCGCCGCCCTTCTACCGGCAAAAGCTTTCGCACAGCGCCCTTGCTGAGCTGATCTACTCCCAGTATAAGCAGCGGCACCATCAAATATGCCATCCCATCACTCCTTTCGGATAAAAACATGAGGAAATCAACCCGGCCTCTCCTGCTTTTATCCTATCACAAAACTTCCACTCTTGCCAGTAGCCAAAACACAAGGTATAATAAAAACGAATGCAAGGGGACGCCGGGCGGCTCCCCCACTCGTCAAGCGAAAAAAGAAAGGTGGATATGTATGCCTCTGGTTACCACAAAGGAAATGTTTGCCCGGGCCTACGCCGGTCACTACGCCATTGGTGCTTTTAATATCAACGACATGGAGATCATTCAGGGCATTGTAGACGCAGCCCAAGCCCAAAACTCCGCCGTCATTTTGGCGGTTTCCAAAAGCGCCCTGCGCTATGCCCGGCCTCTGTACCTGCGGAACATGGTAGCGGCCGCTGTGGAGGAAACCGGCCTAGACATTGCCCTGCACCTGGATCACGGCGGGGACTTTGCCATTTGCAAAGAGTGCATCGACCTGGGCTTTACCTCGGTCATGTACGATGGCTCTAAGCTGCCCTACGAGGAAAACGTGGCCATTACCCGGCAGGTCGTGGAATATGCTCACGACCACGGCGTGGTAGTAGAAGCCGAGCTGGGCAAGCTGGCCGGGGTGGAAGACGAAGTAAAGGTTTCTGCCGCCGAGTCCAGCTATACCGACCCGGATCAGGCCGTGGACTTTGTACAAAAAACCGGAGTGGATTCGTTGGCCATTGCCATTGGCACCAGCCACGGGGCCTATAAGTTTAAGGGCGAGCCCAAGCTGGACTTTGACCGGTTGGAGATTATCACCCAAAAGCTGGAGGGCGCCGGCATCCACCAGTTCCCCATCGTGCTCCACGGGGCCTCGGCGGTGGACGAAAGCTCCGTTGCCACCTGCAACGCCTACGGCGGCGCCATCCAAGGGGCCAAGGGCATCCCCACCGAAATGCTGCGGAAGGCTTCGTCTTTGGCCGTTTGCAAAATCAACATGGATACCGATATCCGTTTGGCCATGACCGCCGCCATCCGCAAAAGCTTTGGCGACGACCCGGCCGCCTTCGACCCCCGGGGCTATCTGGGCGAGGCCCGGAAGCTGATTCAGGCGCTGGTGGAAATGAAGATTCGGGACGTAATTGGCTCCACCGACTCCATGAAGCGCTGATTTTGCCGAAACATCAACCAAGGGGAGGTTTCTACCCGGGACTTCCCCTTTTTCAAAAAAAGGGATTGACTTTTTGGCAAATACCCCCTATAATAATCAGGTACGGCTAAAGGATGTGCGCCCGTAGCTCAGTGGATAGAGCGTTCGGCTCCGGACCGAAAGGCCACAAGTTCGACTCTTGCCGGGCGCATCCCAACCCTCAAGGAAGCAATTCCCTGAGGGTTTTTTTATGCCCTCTCCCAGCCATCCGGCCGGGAAAGGGCATTCCTGTTTGGGTTGCTCTTTTCCACTTCTATTTCTTCGGTTCCTTCGGCCTTTAATATCCCCGTTGAAAAATCGGGACCAAAAACCGGCCGGTATAGCTTGCCGGCGTCTGCGCCACCTGCTCCGGAGTACCGGTGGCCACAATGGTGCCGCCGCCGTCGCCGCCCTCGGGGCCCAAATCGATTAAGTAATCGGCGCTTTTGATGACATCCAGATTATGCTCGATGACCACCACAGAGTTCCCGCCCTCCGTCAGCCGCTGCAAAATCTCCACCAGCTTGTGGACGTCGGCGGTATGCAGGCCCGTGGTGGGCTCGTCCAAAATATACATGGTGCGGCCCGTAGACCGGCGGCTCAGCTCGGTAGCCAGCTTTACCCGCTGGGCCTCGCCGCCCGACAAGGTGGTAGAGGGCTGCCCCAGCCGGATATACCCCAGACCCACGTCCTGTAGGGTTTGAATTTTGTTGCGGATACGGGGCTGGTTGGCAAAAAACTCCAACGCCTCGTCCACCGTCATTTCCAGCACGTCCGAAATGGTTTTGCCTTTGTAATGGACCTCCAGGGTCTCCCGGTTGTAGCGCTTGCCGTGGCACACCTCGCAGGGGACGTAAATATCCGGCAAAAAGTGCATGGCAATTTTAATAATGCCATCGCCGGAGCAGGCCTCGCACCGGCCGCCCTTCACGTTAAAGCTGAACCGGCCCTTGGTGTACCCCCGCATTTTGGCCTCGGTGGTTTGGGCAAACACGTCCCGGATGAGGTCGAACACCCCGGTATAGGTGGCCGGGTTGGAGCGGGGGGTCCGTCCGATGGGGGACTGGTCGATGTTGATGACCTTGTCCAAGTTTTCCAGCCCGGTCATGCTTTGGAACTTTCCGGGCTTCAGCCGGGCCCGGTTCAGCTCCCGGGCCAGCTTTTTATACAGCACCTCATTCACCAGCGAGGACTTCCCGCTGCCGGAGACCCCGGTGACGCAGGTAAACACCCCCAAGGGGATGGTTACGTTTACGTTTTTCAGGTTGTTCTCCGCCGCTCCTTTGATTTTTAAAACGTGCTTTTTATCCACGGGCCGCCGCACCGCCGGAATGGGGATGCGCTTTCGGCCGCTCAGATAATCCCCCGTCAGCGAACCCTTGCAATCCAGGATTTTCTGCAAGGGCCCGGCGCACACCACGTTCCCCCCGTGTTCCCCGGCGCCGGGGCCGATGTCCACCAAAAAATCCGCCGCCCGCATGGTGTCCTCGTCGTGCTCCACCACCACCAGGGTGTTCCCCTGATCCCGCAGGCCCTTGAGGGCGTCGATGAGCCGGGCGTTATCCCGCTGGTGCAGGCCAATGCTGGGCTCATCCAAAATGTAGATGACCCCCATCAGCCCGGAACCAATCTGGGTGGCCAGCCGAATCCGCTGGCTTTCCCCGCCGGAAAGGCTTCCCGCCTGCCGGTCCAGGGTCAGGTAGTCCACCCCCACGTTGACCAAAAAGCTCAAGCTATCGTTCACTTTTTTCAAAATCCCCTCGGCAATCCACTTATCCCGCTCCCGCAGCTCCAAATGGGCAAAAAACTCCTGGGCCTGCCGGATGGATAGCGCCGTGGCCTGGGCAATGCTTTTGCCCCCCACCGTTACCGCCAGGGCCTCGGGCCGCAAGCGCTTGCCGCCGCACACCGGGCACACGATGTCGGTCATATACACCTCGTATTCCGACCGCATGGACTCGGAGGTTTCGTTGTACCGGCGCTGCATGGCCGCCAGCAGCCCCTCGTAGGGATACTCGTAGGAGCTGCGCCCCTTATTGTAGGTAATGCGGATGCGCTCGCCATGGGTACCATTCAAAATCACATCCCGGGCCTGCTCCGAAAGCTCCTGAAAGGGGGTGTCCAAATCGAACCCGTACTTCTCCCCCAAAGCCGTAAACAGGGAGTGGCTCATGCTATCGGCATTGCCGATGGACTGGTAGCCCATGGCCACAATGGCTCCCTGCCGCAGGCTCAGCTCCGGATTGGGAATCAGCAGGTCGGGGTCGAACTTCATTTGCCGTCCCAGCCCTGAGCAATGGGGACAAGCCCCCGCCGGGTTATTAAACGAAAACAGCCGAGGCTCCAAATCCGGCAGGCTCACCCCGCAATCCGGGCAGGCAAAGTTCTGGCTAAAGGTCAAAATCTCGTCGCCGGTATCCACCAGCAGCAGCCCGCCGGTCAGGTTCATCACCGTTTCAATGGATTCCGTCAGCCGCTTTTGAATGCCCTCCCGCACCACCAGCCGGTCCACCACAATTTCAATGTCGTGCTTTTTATTTTTTTCCAGCTTAATCTCTTCCGAAAGCTCGTACAAATTCCCATCGATGCGGGCCCGCACATACCCGCTACGGCGGGCATCCTCCAGCACCTTGGCGTGTTCGCCCTTCCGCCCCCGCACCACCGGGGCCAGCAGCTGCAGCCGGGTACGCTCCGGCAGGGCCAAAATCTGATCCACAATCTGGTCCACCGTCTGCTTTTTGACCTCCCGCCCGCACTTGGGACAATGGGGAATGCCCACCCGGGCGTACAGCAGCCGCAAATAGTCGTAAATTTCCGTCACCGTACCCACCGTGGACCGGGGATTGTGGCTGGTGGTTTTCTGGTCGATGGAAATCGCCGGGGACAGCCCCTCGATGGACTCCACATCCGGCTTATTCATTTGCCCCAAAAACATCCGGGCATAGGACGACAGCGACTCCACATACCGCCGCTGGCCCTCGGCGTACAGGGTGTCAAAGGCCAGGGAGCTTTTCCCCGACCCGGACACCCCGGTAAACACCACCAGCTTATCCCGGGGGATGGTCAGATTGATATTTTTTAGGTTGTGTTCCCGGGCGCCCCGGATTACAATTTCGTTTTTTGCCATGGTTATACTCCGTTTTCCGCTGCCTCAGTTCATTTCCTGAACCATTTTTTTCAGGCGGAACAGCTCGTCCCGCAACTGGGCAGCCCGTTCAAAGTCCAGTTCCCCGGCGGCCTTCTGCATCGTTTTCTGCACCTGCTGCATATAGGCCGTCAGCTCTTTTTTCGTCATGGATTCCGGGTCTTTTTCCAGCCCGGCCTTTTTCCGTTTTTTGCCGCTTTCCACCGACCGGGTAGCCTGCACCACCTCGGCCACCGCCTTTTGAATGGTCTGCGGGGTAATGCCGTGGGCCTCGTTATAGGCCTGCTGAATTTCCCGCCGCCGCTCGGTTTCCGTCATGGCCCGCTCCATGGAGCCGGTAACGGTGTCGGCATACAAAATCACCCGGCCCTCGACGTTCCGGGCCGCCCGGCCAATGGTCTGGATCAGCGAGGATTCCGACCGTAAAAAGCCTTCCTTGTCGGCGTCCAAGATTGCCACCAGCGCCACCTCGGGAATATCCAGCCCCTCCCGCAGCAGGTTGATGCCCACCAGCACGTCGAACACGTCCATCCGCAAATCTCGGATAATCTCCATCCGCTCGATGGTGTCGATGTCGGAATGCAGATACCGCACCCGCACGCCGTTTTCCCGCAGATATTCTGTGAGCCGTTCGGCCATTT
The DNA here is from genome assembly GCA_934552695.1 of uncultured Eubacteriales bacterium. Taxonomy (GTDB): domain Bacteria; phylum Bacillota; class Clostridia; order Lachnospirales; family Anaerotignaceae; genus CAKTER01. Next base: position 3,885 of record CAKTER010000049.1, on the reverse strand, counting down.
TTTTCGTCAGGGTGGTCACCAGCACCTTGTTTTTCCGCTCCACCGTAGCCCGGATTTCCTTTAGCAGGTCGTCAATCTGCCCCTCCACCGGCCGCAAGCTGATTTCCGGGTCCAATAGCCCCGTGGGCCGGATAATCTGCTCGGCCAAGCCCTGGGAGTGCTCTTTCTCGTACACCGAGGGGGTAGCCGAAACAAACAGCACCTGGTTCAGCTTGCTCTCAAACTCGTCAAACTTTAAGGGCCGGTTGTCCAACGCCGAGGGCAGGCGGAACCCGTACTCCACCAGCGTGGTTTTCCGGGAACGGTCGCCCTCGTACATCCCCCGCACCTGGGGGATAGACACATGGCTTTCATCGGCAATCAGCAAAAAATCATCGGGAAAAAAGTCCAGCAGGGTCGGCGGCGTGCTGCCGGCCGGGCGCAGGGCCAAATGCCGGGAATAGTTCTCGATGCCGGAGCAAAAGCCCATTTCCTGCATCATTTCAATGTCGTATCGGGTGCGTTGCTCCAGCCGCTGGGCCTCCAGCAGCTTATCCTGCCCCCGCAGCTCCGCCAAGCGTCCCTCCAGCTCGGCCTCAATACGCTCCAACGCCAGCTTCATCTGCTCCGGCGGCGTCACATAATGGGAGGCCGGAAAAATCGCCACATGGTCCCGCAGGCCCAGCACTTGCCCGGTCAGGGGGTCGATCTCCGAGATCCGGTCAATTTCGTCCCCAAAAAACTCCACCCGGATGGCTCGTTCATCGGTGCTGGCGGGGAAAATCTCCAAAACGTCCCCCCGCACCCGGAAGCTCCCCCGGGAAAAGTCCATATCCCGCCGGTCGTAGTGGTTCTCCAGCAACCGGCGCATTACCTCGTCCCGGTCTTTTTCCATGCCAGGCCGCAGGGAAATCATCATTTCTTTATAGCTCCGGGGATCGCCCAGGCCGTAAATGCACGACACACTGGCCACAATCAGCACGTCCCGCCTCTCCAGCAGGGCCGCCGTGGCCGAGTGCCGCAGCTTATCGATTTCGTCATTAATGGCCGAGTCCTTTTCAATAAAGGTATCCGTGCTGGGCACGTAGGCCTCGGGCTGGTAATAATCGTAGTAGCTGACAAAGTATTCTACCGCATTTTCGGGGAAAAAGCTCTTAAACTCCGAATACAGCTGCCCCGCCAACGTTTTGTTGTGGGCCAGCACCAGCGTGGGCCGCTGGAGCCGCTCCACAATATTGGCCATGGTAAAGGTTTTGCCGCTGCCGGTAACCCCCAGCAGGGTCTGAAACTTTTTCCCATCCAAAAACCCTTGGGTCAGCTTGTCAATGGCCTGGGGCTGGTCCCCGGTAGGCCGGTAATCCGAATGCAATTTAAATTCCAAGCGCTTCACCTCGCTCTATCCAGTGCTTTTCAGCTTTTGATTATAGCACATCCGTTTTAAATTGTACACCAAAAACAAAACATTTGTTCTTATTTTTAGAAAAAATCCTGCAAAATACGCTCCCAAAATCAGCTTCCGGGGCTTGCTTTTTTTGGAGTTTTTCCTTATATTATATTTAACGTATGGTATTTTGGCTTTTTAAAATCAAATCTGTACACAGGAGGAATGCAAAATGTCGTACAATAAGGTAACCCCTGCCCTCATCGAACAGCTGAAGGCCATTGCCGGCGACCGGGTCGTGACCGGCGCCGATGTCAACCCCGACTATGCCCGGGACGAAATGCCCATTTACGGCACGAATATGCCCGAAGCTTCCATCGATGTCCAAAGCACCGAGGAAGTAGCCGCTATTATGAAGCTCTGCTACGAAAACAATATCCCTGTCACCGTCCGGGGCGCCGGTACCGGCCTGGTAGGCGGCTGTATGCCGGCCTGCGGCGGTGTTGTCCTTTGCACCATGAAAATGAAAAAGATTTTGGAATATGATGAAGACAACTTTGTGGTACGGGTACAGCCCGGCGTGCTGCTGAACGATTTGGCCGAGGACGCCCTGAAGCGGGGCCTGATGTATTGCCCCGACCCCGGCGAAAAGTTTGCCACCCTGGGGGGCAACGTTTCCACCAACGCCGGCGGGATGCGAGCTGTGAAATACGGCGCCACCCGGGACTACGTCCGGGCCATGACCGTAGTGCTGCCCACCGGCGAAATCATCCAGCTGGGAGGTACCGTTTCCAAAACCTCCTCCGGCTATTCCCTCATCAACCTGATGATTGGCTCCGAAGGCACTTTGGGGATTGTAACCGAGATTACCTTAAAGCTCATCCCCGCCCCCAAATGCACCGCCTCGCTGGTATGTCCCTTCGAGACGCTGGCCGATGCCATCTCTGCCGTGCCCAAATTTAAAAAAGCCCACATGAACCCGCAGGCCCTGGAGTTCTTTGAACGGGAAATCCTCATTTCCTCCGAAGAATATCTGGGCAAGGCCGTGTTCCCCCGCAACGTAGGCGGCGTGGACGTGGGCGCTTACCTGCTGGTCACCTTCGACGCCAACAGCCAGGACGAGCTGGATGCCCTGGTGGAACAGGGCGCCAACCTGGTTTTGGAGGCCGGGGCCATGGACGTAATGATTGCCGATACCGCCGCCAAGCTGAAGGATGCTTGGGCCGCCCGCTCCTCCTTCCTGGAGGGCATTGAGGAGCAGGTCAGCCTGCTGGACGAGTGCGACGTGGTAGTGCCCGTTTCCAAAATCCCCGCCTTTGTGCTGTTCACCAACGAGATTGCCGGGGACTACGACTTTTCCGTTAAAATGTTCGGCCATGCCGGCGACGGCAACCTGCACATTTATGCCTGCTCCGGGGATAAGGCCGGCAACGGTGCCTTGCCCAAGGACGAGTTCGTAGCCCAGGTGGATAAGTTTATGACCCGCCTGTACGCCAAAACCATGGAGCTTGGTGGCCAAATCTCCGGCGAGCACGCCATCGGCTATGGCAAGGTCAAGTATCTGATGGAGGCCGAAGGCCCCGTCAAGATTCGCCTGATGCAGGATATTAAAAAAGTGTTCGATCCCAAGCTGATTTTGAACCCCGGGAAGGTCTGCTACAAGCTGTAAGCCAATGCTGCCAAACCCGGCGGCAACGGTCCGGTAACAAACCGGCGGTATGTTCTGGTCCATAAACCGATTCACAAAACAACCCATAAAACAACCCATAAAAGGAGGCCCCTGCTTTTAGCAGAGGCCTTCTTCTTGGTTTCTTCCCTTTTCCCTTACAGATTGTTCCGGCTGCCAAAAAATCCAATCAGGCATTCCAGCCCAAAAAGCATTAAATAAATGCCCATTAGGGCGCTGAGATAGGCCATCGACAGCCCCGGCGAAAAAATCATAATGAATCCCAAAATCAGGCCGATGATGTTGATAACCAGCGAAAAATAATAGTACCCGTTTCCGACTGCCAGCCGCATCAGCGGCAGCCGGCACAGCTGAGATACGCAGTGGGCAATAAACCACAGCGGGAACAGCACCACCACCGCCCAACTCCCCGCTCCGGGATAGGCAATCAGTAAAATACCGACCAAAACGCTTAGTATCCCGGCAACCAACGAAAGGGTCGGCCCAAAGCCGGTATGCCGTTCCAGCTTGCAATACAACGCAATATCAAAAATCCCCATCAATAAAGCCGCAATCCCATAGGCCATCACGGCCCCCGTCAAAACCCCCAAGGGGTTGGCAAAGCTGTAAATGGCCAAAACCACCAGCAAAATTCCCCAAACCAGCTGCGGCCACCGGCCTGCATACCGCTCTCTCATCACAAACGCCTCCTTCGGGCTTCGGGCGCCCCCAAGCCCTCCTCTTTCTTCAACCCCATAAACGTTACGACTCGTTCAAAATCTTCATAAATTCTTCGCCGGTAATGGTTTCTTTTTCGTAAAGGTAACGGGCAATTTCGTCCAGTTTTTCTCTGTTTTCG
>CAKTER010000048.1 GCA_934552695.1 uncultured Eubacteriales bacterium | reverse complement strand
GCCGGTGAGTTCGGCTCCTTCTACTGCGACATCTACAACGGTGGTGGCAACATAGGCGAGTGCTTCTTCACGGGCAAGATGGCCGGCACCTCGGCGGCCGCCGAAAAAGACGACGCCTTCCGCTGCGGTGCGGGCGCTGGCCCTGATTTCGTTGCCCACCGCCCCGTTTTCGAGCCCGAGGCCGACAACGAGCTTATCGGCGTGGGCAGCGGTATCGGCGGCGACCTTGTGGTAAAGGTGGTTGTCGACGGTGACGTCGTGACCTCTATCAAGCCCCTTTACCATAACGAGACGCCCGGCATCGGCACCAAGGCCCTGACCGTGCTGTGCGACCGGTTGGTGGAGGAGCAGGTTGTCGAGACCGACGTTGTGACCGGTGCCACCGTCACCTCCAAAGCCCTCTTTGCGGCGGTCAAGGACGCGCTGGGCATGGACGCGGCGGCCCGGGAGACGATGCTGGCCCGCTTAAAATTCGACCGAAAAACCGAGGAAACGATCCGGACGCTGCTGCGAGAGAGGGAGGAGCCCTTGCCCCAAACCTTGCCCCAAGCCCGGCGGCTGCTGTCCCGGCTGGGGCGGGAGACCGGGCTGCGGTGGCTGGATTTTCGGGTGGCCTTGGCCCAGACCGGAGCGGAGGAGGCCCGGCAGCTGGGGGGGCAAATTGTGGCCGAGGGCCATCCCCTGACCATTGGCCAGCTGGCCCTAAACGGCAACGACCTGGCGGCGCTGGGCATCCCGAAGGGCCGGGAAATGGGCGCCCTGCTGCAAAAAATGCTGGCGGCGGTGCTGGAGGACCCGGCTCAGAACACCCCCGAAAACCTGAAAAAATTGTTACCCTGAAATATTTTCCCCCGGCAGGACATAGGCTGATACCAGGCATTGCGGACGGTAGCCTACGTTGCGGGGGGATTTTTTATGGAACCGGTTTACGGACAGATTTTGCAAAAGGGATATGGCCTGCGGCTGCTGCGGGCGACCCGTACCCGGACCGGGGTGGTTTGCGCCACCGACCGGGGGCTGCGGGAGTTGAAAAAGTATGCCGGGGACGAGGGGCGGCTGGCCTTTGACCATGGGGCCCGGGAGCGGTTGTTTGCCGCTGGCTTTGGGCAGGTGCTGCGGTATCACCCTACGCTGGAGGGCCGGCTGTCGGTGGTGTGGAATGACCAGCGGTATGTGCTGGAGGATTATGCCCCGGCGCTGCCGGAGGGGGCGGAGGAAACCTACCGGCAAGCGGCTTTTGGCACGTTAGCGGCGCTGCACCGGGCGGCAGAGGGGCTTTTTTTGCCCTGCCCTCAAACTGGGCTGGGGAAGCTGCCCGAAACCTTTGCCCGGCGGCGGCGGGAACTGATTCGTTGCCGGAACTGGGTGAAAGGCCGGGGCGGAACGGCGGCGGTGGACCGGCTGCTGTTAAAAAGCTGGGAGGATGCGGTGCGTCGCATTGACCGGGCGGCGGAGCTGCTGGAGAACTCCGGCTATGGGGCGCTGTGTCAACGGGCCGGGGAACGGGGCGCCTTTTGCCACAACGCTTACAAGACCGATAATTTGCGGCTGAGCGGCAACCGTTTGTTTGTAACGGGGTTTGACCGGGCGGGGTACGACCTGTGGGTGACCGACTTGGCCGACGCCTTGCGGCGGCAGCTGCGGCGAGGAGCCGAGGGCGCGGCCTTGGGCGGCCTGTGGCAGGCATACCGGCAGGTACGGCCCTTGGAAAGGGGGGAGGCGCAGGTGCTGATGGCGCTGCTGACCTATCCCCAGCGGTATTTAAAGCTGATAAACGCCTATTACAACAAGCGCCGGGTGTGCGTGTCCCAGGCGGAGGTGGCCCGGCTGCGGGAATGCCTGGAAAGCCGGGAGCGAGAGGACGCCGCCTTGGCCAATCTGTGGAAAAGCCTTTTCTAAACGGCAGAAAGATGGTATAATTCCCCTAGGGGCTCCCGACCGGTATGGGGGAGCCGGAGCGGATTCACAAAGACGACCCCGAGGGGGATTTTATGGGAAACTACCATTTTGAAGATGAAGATCGTTCGTTTGGCGAAACCATAGACGTCAGTCACATTCAAAAGCAGCTGCGGGATACGGAACCCCGGGAGGAAAGCGGCGATGCCGAGCCTACGGGAGAATTCGGCAGCCTGCGGCGGGGATGGGCCCCGAGGAAGGAGCCTTCCCGGCGGGAAAAGCGTCCCTCCCGGCCCTCCGGCGGTGGGGGCGGGAATGTACCCCAAAACGGCGGAGGCTCTTTCCGGTCGTTGGTGATGGTGGCGGTGATTTTAGGCATCGTTTCGTTTTTGGTGGTGTTTACCACCAGCTTTGGGCTGGGATCGAAGCTGGCAGATAGCTGGCGGCAAAAGTCCGGCGGCGACGCCCCGGCGACGGAAGATGGGGCAACGGAGTCTACCGTGGCGACAAACCGGGAGCAGGCTGTGATTTGGGAGGTCTCGGCCCCGGTTTTGGAGGTTTATAACGTAAGCCGGGACCAGCAAATGCGGATTACGGTGCCCTCGTCGGCCCGGATTGCTGACCGGCGGGGAAATACCGTGTCGCTGACGGCCTTTGGCCCCGGGGATGTGGTGGAGCTGACCACCAATGCCGTTACCGGCGATTTGCTTTCCGTAGCCGGGATTGAGGCCGGGTTCGACCTGCCGGGAATCCAGGGGGAGAGCTTTGTGGCGGAGGGCGGAAAGCTGGATGTAAACGGCCGCCAGCTTACCTATACATCCGATACGCTGGCCGTGCGGGACGGCAAGCCCGTACCCCTGTCCGACATCAACACGGTGGACACGGTGACCTTGCGGGGCTACGACAGCGTGGTATATTCCATTGTGGTGGAATCGGCCCATGGCACTCTGCACTTTTTGCATACCGACCAAGTCCGGGATGTGATTTTGATTTTGGATGACGACAAGGAGGATATTGACCTGAACACCACCGATACCGTGCCGGTGGCGGTGGGAAGCCACACCCTGCGGCTGCTGGGAGGCAGTATCCAGGAATATACGCTGGACAACCTGTATGTGGGCGAGGGCGATGTGATTGAGATTGATTTAACGGCCCTTCATGGGAAAAACGGGCTGTTGGTCATTAACATCGACCAGCCGGGGGCTTCGCTCTGGATTGACGGGAATGCCGCCGACCCCAACGAGAGCCCGCTGGTGTTGCCTGCCGGAAGCCACACCGTTAAGGTGAGCAAGGACGGGTATGAGGATTACGAAACCAAAATTACGCTGGGCGAGGAATCCTACACTCTGGACGTAACGCTGCTGCCGCAGGAAAAGGCTTCGGTGGTGCTGCGCTCCGACCCATCGGGGGCCCGGGCCTATGTGGACGATCATTATGTGGGGCTGACCCCGGTAATGACGCAGGTAAGCTACGGTACCCATGTGGTGCGGCTGGAATTGGATGGCTATGAAACATGGAATGCGCCGGTAACGGTAGAGCTGAAGGATCAGGTCATTACCGGCGAGCTGGAGGAGGAATAATATGGATTACCGGAAGGCCTACGAGACCTGGCTGACCGACCCCCTGTTTGATGAGGAAACCCGGGCCGAGCTGGCGGCCATTGCCGAAAACGACGACGAGATTAAGGACCGGTTTGAAAGCGAGCTGACCTTTGGCACCGGCGGCTTACGGGGGCTGATGGGAGCGGGCACCAACCGGATGAACCGGTATACGGTAGGGAAAACCACCCAGGGGCTGGCCAACTACATCCAAAAGCAGGGGACGGCCTTTCAGGGGGTCGTGATTGCTCACGATTCCCGGCACAACTCCCGGCTGTTTGCCGAAACGGCGGGGCTGGTGCTGGCGGCCAACGGTATCCCGGCCTATTTATTTCCCGACCTGCGGCCTACGCCGGAGCTGAGCTTTGCGGTGCGGCATTTGGGCTGTGCCGCCGGTATCGTCATTACGGCCAGCCACAACCCCCCGGGATATAACGGCTACAAGGTGTACGGCCCCGATGGGGCGCAGGTGACTTCGCCCCGGGACAAGGCCATTTTGGCCGAGGTGGCGGCCATCCCCGGCTTTGGGGCGGTGCGGACCATGCCGAAAAATAAGGCCATGGAGGCCGGGCTGCTGGTGGGCTTGACCCAGGCCGTGGACGAGGCCTATCAGCAGGCGGTGCTGACCCAGCTGCCGGGGCTTTTGGAAAAACCAGCAGCGGAGCTGACGGTGGTATACACCCCGCTTCACGGCACGGGGCTGATGCCGGCGCTGGCGGTGCTGGATGCCTCCGGCTTTAAAAATGTACACGTTACCCCCTTGCAGGATATCCCCAACGGGAATTTCCCCACGCTGGAATATCCCAACCCCGAGGACCCCAAGGCCTTTGAGCTGGCCCTGCGGTTGGCCCGGCAGGTGGATGCCGATATTGTGCTGGCTACCGACCCCGATGCCGACCGGGTGGGGGTAGCCGCCCGCATCCGCAAGGGCGAATATGGGTTTTTGACCGGGAATATGTCCGGGGCGTTGCTCACGCAGGCCGTTTTGGAAAAACGGCGGGAAGTGGGCTTTTTGCCCGAAAACGCCGTTGTGGTCAAAACCATTGTGACCACCCACATGATTGAGCCCATTGCCCGGGACTATGGGGTGGGCGTGGTGGATGTGCTCACCGGCTTTAAGTACATTGGCGAGCAGATTCGCCGGTTTGAGGAGACGGGCAGCCATACCTTTGTGTTTGGGTTTGAGGAAAGCTATGGGTGTTTGGCTGGCACCTATGCCCGGGACAAGGACGGCATTGCCGCCGTGCTGTTGCTGTGCCGGTTAGCGGCAGCCTATAAGGCAGAGGGCCGGACGCTGTTCGATGCCTTAGACGAGCTGTACCGGAAGTATGGCTATTACCGGGAGGGTGTGGTTTCGGTGGCCTGCCCGGGGCTTTCCGGAGGCGAAACCATTCGCCGGGGGATGGCGGCGTTGCGGGCCGAGGCCCCGAAAGAAGTGGCAGGCGTTCCGGTAGAATGGGTGCGGGACTACAAGGAGCGCCGGTTTGAAAACGTGCTGACCGGGGAGCAGGAGGCGTGCGCCCTGCCCTTGTCGGACGTGCTGTACTGGACGTTGGCCGACGGTAGCTGGGTGTGCGTGCGGCCTTCGGGCACCGAGCCCAAGGTCAAGCTGTATTACGGGACCTGCGCCAAAACGGCAGCGGAAGCCGATGAAAAGCAGGCGGCGCTGAAGCAGGCGCTGGAAGCCATGGAAGCGGATTTTTCGGAGGAAGCAAAGCTGTGAAGCAGGAAGAAACGGAAAAAGAGAGGACGGTAGCCGGGAAGCCGGAAACGGGAGAAACCGGAAGCCGGGGCCGGGAGCCGGGGAATATGCCGGCGGCCAAGGAAAAATCCGACGCCCGGGACTGGATGGAGTCCATTTTGTTTGCGGGAGCCTTGTTTTTGCTGTTGTTTTTCTTTTGCTTTCCTACCCGGATTAGCGGGCCCTCGATGAGGAATACCTTACAGGATGGCGACCGAGTCAGCGTGAGCCGGTTTTTGGCCCTGACCCACCAGTACGAGGCCGGGGACATTATTGTGTTTGGCAGCGAGGCCCGGGGAACAGAAGAGGACTTTATTAAGCGGATTATTGGCCTGCCCGGGGACGAGGTGACCATTGCCCAGGGGTGCGTTGCGGTAAACGGCGTGATTTTGACCGAGGACTTCGCCTATGGGTAAACGGAAGGGGAGCTGTCGGTGGTGGTGCCCGAGGGCTGCCTGTTTGTGCTGGGGGACAACCGGCCCGGCAGCATGGACAGCCGGTATTTTGGGGTCATCGACCAATCGGCGGTGAAAAGCAAGGTGCTGTTCCGCTGGTATCCCTTTGGGAGCCTGACCTGGCTGGGCTAGGGCTTGGCCGAGGAAGGGTTGAGGGAAGGAACGGGGGTTCCGGGAGCTTCCGAACGAAAAGCGGCTGCGGGAACCGGGGTTTCCCAAAATAAAAATAAAACGACGCCTTCTGCATATACATGGTGCAGGAGGTGTTTTTTATGGAACCGAATACGCTGCGGGAAAGCCTTCGCTTGGATACGCCGGCACGCCGCATGGAGACCCAAATTTTGGTAGAGGGGGATGTGATTGTACCGGATTACAAGCCGGATGTAGCGGCGCTGCTTCACGAACGGGGCCGGGTTCGGCTGAATCAAGAGCGGGTTGCGGCAGGAAAGGTAAGCTTTGACGGGGTTTTGGACGTGACCCTGCTGTACCGGCCGGTCAGCGGAGGATTGGCGGCAGCGCTGACCGGTAGCCTGCCGTTTTCGGACTATTTGGCCGACGAGGATTTGACCGGCGGGGAGACCACCCGGGTTACGGCGGAGCTGGCCCATTTGGAATGCCGGTTGTTGAACGACCGGAAGATTGGGGTACGGGCCGTGGTGACGGTATGGGTAGAGGTAACGGGGCAGCAAACGGTGGAGCGGATGATGGACGGTGAGGGCTTGGAGGGCCTGCCGGGAACGCTGACGGCCAGCCGGCAAACCGTGGAAAAGGTGGAGTACATACCGGTGAAGGTGCAGCTGGAGACGGCGGAGAGCCAGCCCGAAATTGGTGCTGGATTGGGAGGTGCAGATTGCCGACCGGGAGACCCGGCCGCAGGAGGGGCGGGTCTCGCTTTCGGGCACCCTGCGGGTACAGGTCCTGTACAGCGGCGCCGGAGAAACCCCGTCACTGGAAATGCTGGAGGGGGAGTTCCCCTTTGGCGGGGCGCTGGAGGAAGGGAGCTTGCAGGCCGGAGCGCCTACGGCGGTGCAGCTGACGCTGGAGGACGTGGCCCTGCGGACAGAAACCGACGAAAATGGCGAGGAACGGCTGGTGGAGGGAGAGGTGCTGCTGCGGGCGGTGCTGCGCCAATGGGAGACCTGGGAGGTGCCCTATTGGCAGGACGCCTACTCGCTGACCGAGCCGCTGGAGCCTATCCGGGAGGAAGTGGTTTGGCCCGCCTTTGTGGGCCAAACGGAAAGCCGGGTGTTGGTGCGGGACACCGTAGAGCTTCCCGCCGGGGCCCCGGATGTTTTGCGGGTGCTGTGGGTGTGGAACGCTCTGTCGCTGGATGAACCGGAAACGGGGGAGGAGCGGGTTACGGTAGAGGGCAGCGCCAATTTCCAGCTCCTGTATATGGCGGCCAATGACGGCGAGCCCTTGCGGGTAGAGAGGCTGGGGCTGCCCTTCCGGCAGGAGGTGCAAATGGCCGGAGTGGAGCCGGGGATGCAGGCAGAGGTTTGGGGCGAGATAGAAGGCTTTTCGTGTCAGCTGGCAGGCCCCCGGGAGATCGAGTGCCGGGCCACGGTGCGGCTGGATTTGCGGGTGCTTTCGGAAAACCGGGCCAGTATTTTAACGGAAATGCAGCCGGGGAGGGCGGAACAGGAGCCGTTGACGGCCAATCTGGTGCTGTATGTGGTGCAAAAGGGGGATACCCTGTGGGAAATCGCCCGGCGGTACCAAACCACCGTGCCGCTATTGGCGGATCTGAACAACATAGAAAACGCCGATTTGATTTATCCCGGGCAAAAGCTTTTGATTTTGCGGCGGACGGTATAAACATATTATAAGCGGTATAAAAAGAGGAGCCGGAGGGCTCCTTTTTTGCGGGGAAATCAGGGGAACGAAAAAAGCCTGCCGCAGGGGCAGGCGGGGAAGGGACTAGGACAGCAAAAACGAAAAAACGGCAAAGGCAAAAAGCAGGGCCCCCAGAGAGGGGTGCAGCACCCGCTCCGCCGTACCCGGCAGAGGGTGGTGGTCCAGCGCCACCTCGGAAGCGGGGCCGGTGGACGGGGCCGGGGGATTGGCCCGGCGCACAAGATACAGCAAAAACAAGGTCAGGGCCAGAGAAAGAACGGCCGGCAGAGCGGATGCCAGCAGCAGCGGGCCCACCGCTTCCGGAGTGGCAGAGGCATCCGGAACCTGTCCGGCAGACTGGGCCAGTGTGAGGTAGTAGGCCGAAATTTGCAGGGTGTTGATCCCGGCGTGGCATACAAAGGGGTAAAAAATCGAGCCGGTACGGTAGCGCAGCAGGGCAAATACCAGCCCCATGGCAAAGGCATAAAAAAACTGCTGTAAGTTTAGGTGCATTAACCCAAAGAGCAGGGCGTTCATCAGCACGGCGGTCTTAAGGGAGGTGTTGCGGAAGCCCGAAAATACAATGCCCCGGTAGACCAACTCCTCACATAAGGCAGGCAGCAAGGCCAGAGCGATCACCGCCTGTCCCCAGGGCATGGCGGCCTGGTTTAGGACTTCGGCGGCCCGGTTGGCGGTAAACAGCAGGCCAAAGGCCGATAAAAACGACATCAGCGGCTGTACGGCCAGTGCCAGGGCCAAAGCCAGCAGCAGGTTTTTGAGCCGCAGAGAGGGCAGGGGAAACACCTCTCGGGCATCCCACCGGGCCAGATGCAAAAAGAGCGGGATGGGAGCGCCATACGAAAACAGATAGAGCAAAAGGGTTTGGCCCAAATAGCCGGCCGCCGCCAAGCGGGGGAACAGTGCCAGCGCAAAGGAGAGAAGCAGCTGAATCACCAGCGTGGCGCACAAAAACAGGTCGGCCCGGGCGTTCCGGGGTAAAAACGACATTAGCGGTCCTCCTTGGATGCCGGGGGCTCACCGGCAGCCTCTTCGGCCTCGGGAGAAAAGGGATCGGCGGCTTCGGCGGCCTGTAGCACCATTTGGCCCGGAGCCTCGGCTGCGGCCTGCCGCCGGTTGTAGCGCCGGTCAATGGCCTCGTCCACAAACAGCTTAATGGAGGCACAGGTGGGCACGCCGATGAACATCCCCACCACGCCGAACAGGGCGCCACCCACCGTAATGGCGAAAATAACCCACAGGGGGCTAAGCCCGGTAGACTGGCCTAAAATCTTGGGGCCTAAATAGTTACCATCAAATTGCTGCAAAACGACAATAAAGATCAATACCCACAGGGCCTGAATGGGCCGGCCGCTGAACAAAGTAATGACAACGCAGGGGATGGCACCCATAAAGGGCCCGAAGTAGGGAATCATGTTGGTGACGCCCACCACCACAGCCATGAGCAAGGCATAAGGGGCTTTTAAAACGGCAAAGCCCACCATGGCAATGATGCCGATGATAAGGGAGTCGAGCCCCTTGCCGACGATAAAGCCCTGGAAAATTTTGTCCACCCGCCCGGCGTTGTAAAACAAGGCATCAACCTTGGACGAGGGGAACAGGGCGTAGCCGATGGTACGTAGGCGGCTTTGAGTTTTTTCCTTTTCGGCCAGCATATAAAACGAAACAAAAATGCTTAAAATACCGCTGAAAATGCCCTTGACGACGGTAATGGTTTGAATGGCTACGTTTTGGATGAGGCTGGGCAGCTGCGAGCTGGTTTGGGGCAGCAGGCCGTCTACAAAGTTGTTGATGGCGTTGACGGCGGCATTTAAAATGGGCATCAGGCGTTCGCCATCCAAAAAGTCGGAGGCTTCAAACAAATGCTCCGCCCCGTTTTGCATGGCGGCCAGCCCTTCGGCAATGGAGGAAACAAAGGCCATCAGCGATTGTATCGTTTCGGGGAGGATGCGGATGGCCAAAAACACAATCACGCCCAGCACCACCACATAGCTAATCAGGATGGAAAGGGCCCGGTCTACCCGGGGGCTGAGCCCGGTTTTAAACAGAAGCCGCTGGACAAAGTTGACCAGGGGCCGGATGAGGTAGGCAATGCAAAAGGCAATGATAAACGGCTGGATGATGCCGATGACAAATCCAAAAAAC
>CAKTER010000047.1 GCA_934552695.1 uncultured Eubacteriales bacterium | reverse complement strand
AGGCCTTTTTCTCCCTTTCCGTCACCGGCAGCGGCATGATCGTCTACGGTGCCTACCTGTCCCGGCAGGAGGATGTGGTGGGAGCTGCCCGGCACACCGCCCTGTTTGATACCGTGGCGGCGCTGGTTGCGGCTCTGGTGATTCTGCCCGCCTGCTTTGCCTATGGGCTGGATGCCGGAGCAGGCCCCGGGCTGCTGTTTGTGACCCTGCCGGAAATTTTGCAGGGCATTCCCCTGGGACGGCTTTTTGCAGTCATTTTGTATGTTGCCATGATTTTTGCCGGGGTCAGCTCCCTGCAAAATATGTTCGAGGCCGTGGCCGAATCCCTGCTGCATAAGTTCCCCCGGCTAAGCCGCCCGGCGGTTTTGGTGATGTTGGGGGTTGTTTGTTTGGGCTTTGGCTTGGGAATGGAAACCATTTCGAAGTGGGGGCCCTGGATGGATTTGGTATCCATTTATATCATCCCCATTGGGGCTACCCTGGGGGCCGTTTCCTGGTTTTATGTGATGAAAAGGGACGACCTGATGGCGGCGGTCAATTTGGGCAGCGCCAAAAAGCGGGGCAAGCTGTGGTACGGCGTGGGCCGGTATGTGTATGTGCCGTTGGCGGCGGTGTTGTGCGTGGTGGCTCTGTTTTTGCAGGTGGCGTTTTAAAGGAAGCTTTGTAGTTTTTGGAAAGTCGGGAATACAATGAAGAACGAGAAAACACGGGAAATTTTGGCTGGCGGCGGCCTGCTGCTGGCAGCGGTGATTTGGGGCTTTGCCTTTGTGGTGGTAAAGAATGCGCTGGATATTATCCCGGCTATTTATATGCTGGCCTTTCGGTTTACCCTGGCCGGGGTGGTGCTGGCTGTGATTTTTTGGAAAAAGTGGAAGAGCCTGACCCGGGTGCAGCTGAAGCAGGGGCTGGTGCTGGGGGTGTTTCTGTTTTTGGCCTATGCCTTCCAAACCGTGGGCTGCCAATACACCACGGCGGGGAAGAATGCGTTTTTGACCACGGTGTATGTGGTTTTGGTGCCCCTGTTTTGTTGGGCCGTGTTCCACAAACGCCCGGAAAACCGGTGCCTGGTGGCGGCGGTATTGGCCTTTTTTGGCATTGGCCTGCTTTCGCTCAACGGCGGGTTTTCCATCAATTTAGGGGATTTGCTGACCTTGGTTTGCGGCATTTTTTATGCCGTCCACATGATTTGCATTGACCGGTTTACCGAACACAGCGACCCGGTGCTGCTTACAGTATTGCAGCTGCTGATGGTATCGGCCATTTCCTGGGCGGTGGCCCCTTTGTGGGACGGCCCGTTCCCGGCGGCGGCCCTGAGCAAGGACGGGCTGGTGGCCATGGGGTATTTGGGCCTGCTCAGCACCATGGTGGGCTTTACCCTGCAAACCGTGGGGCAAAAGTTTACGCCTCCGGCGGCGGCGGCCCTGCTGCTTTCCTTCGAGTCGGTGTTCGGCGTATTGTTCTCCACCATCTTTTTAAGGGAGCAGATGACCCCCCGGATGGTGGCGGGGTGCGTGTGCTTGTTTGCCGCCGTGGTCATCTCGCAGGTAAAGCTTGAGAAAAGGAAGGCGGCTCCGGCAGCCGGGAACTAAGCGGGGAGGATGACCATGAGCCAACATTATACCAGTCAGGTGCGTCAGCTACAGGAAAAGCGGAAGCAAGCCTGGGAGGCCGGGGACGCCGCCCGGGCGCTGGAGCTGGGCGCTAAGATTGTGGAGGTGTACCGGGATAACGGGGCCACCGAAAGCGAGGGCTTTGCCAACGCCCTGCACAACCTGGGGGTGCTGAACGACTATGCCGGACTTTTGGGGCAGGCCCGGGATTGCTATCAGGAAAGCGCCCAAATCAAAAAGGGCCTGCTGGGGGAGGATTCTCTCAGCTATGCCGATACCCTGAACAATTTGGCGGTGGATCAAGGCCTGCTGGGAAAGCTGACCCAAGCGGCGGTGCTGCACAAAGCCGTGTGGCAGCTGCGGAGCCGGGTTTTGGGGGAAAACGACCCCCAAACCATTGCCAGCCTGTATAACCGGGCGGCGGCGGCCGAGGATTTGCGCCAGCAAAATCAGGCGGTGGAGCTGCTGCTGACCGCCCGGAGCCGGGCCCAGGACAACCCGGCGGTAAAGCCCGAGGATATGGGGGACATTCAAGCGGCGCTGGGCCGGAACTATGAAAAAATCGGGAACTATGCCGAGGCCGTCCGGTGTTTGGAGGAAGCCATCGAGCGGCTTCCGGCCCCAAGCTTTTGTGCGGTCGAGGCCTATCTGGCCCTCTCCCGGGTGTATGAGCGGATGGACGAGCCGGAACAAGGGGCGGCGGTTTTAGAAAAGGGTCTGGCCCTGCGGCGGCAGGTGCTGGACGAAAACCACCTGGATTTTGTGAACGACCTGAATATTTTAGCCCGGTTGGAGAGCAAGGCCGGGCACTTTGCCCAGGCCCGGGAGCATTACCGGGAGGCCTTGGGGATTTTGGAAAAGCTGGTAGGCCGGCGGCACAGCCTGTATGCCGACACGTTGGACCGGCTGGCCCGGGCCTGCGCCCGGGACGGGGATGGGGCCGAGGCGAAGCAGCTGTGCGTAAAATCGCTGGGCCTGCGGTTTGGGGCCGAGGGGGAGCAAAGCATTTCCTATGGCACGGGGCTGCTGCGGCAGGCCAAAACCGCTTTGGAGCTGGGGGACTTTTGTAAGGCGGTGGAAAGCGGGAAAAAGGCCCTGAAAACCTACCGGGAGGCGGCGGGCGAGCCCAGCTATTTTGTGATGATTGCCCTGCGGGATTTGGGGCGGATTTATGCCCGGATGGAGGAGCATGAGCTGGCTGTCCACTACATGACCCAGTCCCTGCGGATGTGGGTGGTGCTGCTGCGGCGAAAGGGCGGGGCCTATGCCCGGCAGCTGGAGACCCTGGCGGCGGCCTATCAGGCCGGGGGCCAGCCGGACAAGGCGCTGGAGGCCCTGGAGGAGGCTTCGGGGTTGCGGAAGCGGCGCTACGGCTACCAGCACCCCCGGTATGCCAAGGGCCTGTTTTTGCTGGCGGGGCAGGAGTTTGCCATGGGCCGGTATGCCGACGCTGCCGACGACCTGCTGGTGACGCTGGAAATTTGGGGGAACATGATGGGCAAGCAAAGCCGGGCCTATCAAAAGGCCTTGGCCCTGTACCAGCAGGTGCTGGAGGCGGTAAATGGCGGTGAAAATGCCGAGTAAGCCGGCAAAGCTTCTGGTTTTGCAGGATTTTCGGCAAAACATCGGGGAATTTTATTGACAGAATCCCGGGGGTGTGGTACACTAACTTAGTCTGTAAAACCGCACAAATAGGTTATAAATCCCCGTGGGGGTACCGTGTTTGGCGAGTTCCCATATTGAGGAGGTGCAATCGAATGTACGCAATTATCGAAACTGGTGGAAAGCAGTATAAGGTCGCTGAGGGCGATGTAATCCGCGTGGAGAAGCTGGCCGTTAACGAAGGCGACGCCTATGCTTTTGACAAGGTTCTGGTGCTGGGCGGCGACGGCGAGACCGTTGTGGGCGCTCCCTATGTAGAAGGGGCGAAGGTGTCCGCTACCGTTCTGGGTCAGGGCAAGGAAAAGAAAGTCGTTATCTACAAGTACAAGGCCAAAAAAGGCTTCCACAAAAAGAACGGCCACCGTCAGCCCTATACCAGCCTGAAGATCGAAGGCATTACCCGGTAAAATGCTAACGGCTTGGTGTTACCGGTCGCCCGAGGGGGAGCCCGTGGGGTTTTCCGTCCGGGGCCATGCCGGTGCGGCGGAGTACGGCAAGGACATTGTGTGTGCTGCCGTCAGTGTGTTGACCCTCAACACCGTCAACGCCATCGAGGCATTGACCGACGCCGGTTTTTCTGTTGACGCTACCGAAGAGGGAAGCATGGACTTCTTTTTGAAAATAGCGGATGACAAAGCGGCGCTTCTGCTGGAAGCGCTGTTCCTGGGACTTTCTTCCCTGGAACAAACCTATTCGGAATTTATCACTTTGAAAGAGGAGGTGCGCAAATGCTCCAGTTAAACCTTCAATTTTTTGCTCATAAGAAAGGTGTTGGCTCCACCAAGAACGGCCGCGACTCCAAGGCAAAGCGCCTGGGCGCGAAGCGGGCCGATGGGCAGTTCGTTCTGGCCGGCAACATCCTGTATACCCAGCGGGGCACCAAAATCCACCCCGGCACCAACGTGGGTATCGGCGGCAACGATTCCCTGTTTGCGCTGGTGGATGGCCGTGTAAAGTACGAAAGACTGGGCCGGGACAAAAAGCAGGTTTCCGTATATCCTGTGGAAACCGTGGAAGCGGCGGCCGAATAAGAACAAGTCAGGGGGCGCTCCGGTAACGAGCCGCCC
The DNA here is from genome assembly GCA_934552695.1 of uncultured Eubacteriales bacterium. GTDB lineage: Bacteria > Bacillota > Clostridia > Lachnospirales > Anaerotignaceae > CAKTER01. The sequence continues at coordinate 5,483 of CAKTER010000047.1, read as the reverse complement.
CCTTCTTTTCGGTTTGGCACATTTTTGAGAAACAGGAAAAACCGGAGGGGGTGCTCCCTCCGGAGGAATTTGGCCAAGGGAAGAAGTTGAAAGACCCTTCCTTTGGGATGTGATAAGGAGGGGTTCCCCTTGTTCGTGGATCGCGTTAAAATTCATGTAAAAAGCGGAAAGGGCGGGAACGGCGCCGTGTCCTTTTTCCGGGCCAAATACATTACCCATGGCGGCCCCGACGGCGGCGACGGCGGCAAGGGCGGCGATGTGGTGATTGTGGGCAGCGCCGATAAAAGCACCCTGATGGACTATCGCTACAAGCAGCACTTTTTTGCCCAAAACGGGCAGGACGGCGGCAAAACCAATTGCTCCGGGGCCGCCGGGCAGGACGTGGTCATCCCTGTGCCCCCCGGAACGGTGGTGCGGGAAGCCGGAAGCGGGAAAATTATGGCCGATGTGACCGAGCCGGGACAGCGGATTGTGCTGGCCCCCGGTGGCCGGGGCGGCCGGGGCAACCAGCATTTTGCCACCGCTACCCGGCAAGCGCCCCGGTATGCCGAGCCCGGGAAGCCCGCCCGGGAGTACGATGTGATTTTGGAGCTGATGCTGATTGCCGACGCCGGGCTGATTGGCTTGCCCAATGCGGGCAAGTCCACCCTGCTTTCCATGGTGACCAACGCCAATCCCAAAATCGCCAACTACCACTTTACTACCTTGGCCCCCAACTTGGGCGTGGTACGGGGGCCCTATGGCCCGGACTTTGTGCTGGCCGACATCCCCGGGCTGGTGGAGGGCGCCAGCCAGGGCGTGGGCCTGGGCCACGACTTTTTGCGCCACGTCCGCCGTACCCGGGTTTTGGTTCATGTGGTGGACGCCGCCGGGGTAGAGGGCGACGACCCGGTGGAAAGCGTGGCCAAAATCAACAAGGAACTGGAAACCTACGACCCGGCGCTGTTGCAGCGGCCCATGATTATTGCCGCCAACAAGACCGACCTGCCAGAGGCGGAGGCAAATGTGACCCGGTTGAAAGCGGCTTACGAGCCGCAGGGCATTCCGGTGCTGCCCATTTCGGCGGCCACCAACAAGGGGCTGGACCCGCTGATGGCGCTGATTGCCGAAAAGCTGGCCCAAACGCCCCGGGAGATTGCCTTTGCGGCGGACTATACCGAGGAGTATCAGGAAACCGAGGCGGACCGGAAACCCTTTACGTTGGAGCCCGACGAGGACGGGGTGCTCCATGCCGGGGGCCCGGGGCTGGAACGGATGCTGGGCTATACCAATCTGGAGACCGAAAAAGGCATGGCTTTTTTCCAAAAGTACTTGCGGGAAAAGGGGATTATTGCCGCCATGGAGGAGGCCGGGGTGGCCGAGGGCGATACCGTGCGGGTCTGCGGGCTGGAATTTACGTTCTATCATTAACGGGAAAGGGGCCGGTGTTGGCCCAAGGAGGATAGTATGCTGACAAGTAAGCAGCGGGCCGCCCTGCGGGGGATGGCCAACGGGTTACCCACCCTGTTTCAGGTGGGGAAGGCCGGGGTCACGCCGGAGCTGGTGCAGGCCATGGACGACGCTTTGGCCGCCCGGGAGCTGATTAAGGCCCGGGTGCTGGATAATTGCCTGCTTTCGGCCCGGGAAGCGGCAGAGATGCTTTCGGGACGGACCCGTTCCGAGGTGGTGCAGGTTATCGGCAGCCGGCTGGTGCTGTACCGGAAAGCCAAAAAACCGGTGATTGAACTGCCGAAGGGCTGAGCGGGGTTTGGAAGTAAACAATAGAGCAAACCGGGAGACGGTGCAAAGGGGGGAAGGGCTTGGAAGAAGAACTGCTACGGGGGTGCCGCCGGGTGGGCCTGATGGGGGGTACCTTCGATCCGGTTCATTACGGGCATTTGCTGGCGGCGGAAGCGGCCTGGGAGACCTTTGGGCTGGATCGGGTGGTGTTTTTGCCTGCCGGGAACCCCTCGTTTAAGCAGGAACGACACTTGGCCAGTCCCCAAAACCGCTACGATATGGTACGGTTGGCCATTGCCGAACGGCCGGGGTTTGTATGCTCGGCCATGGAGATTACCCGGACGGGGGTAACCTACACCGTGGATACGCTGGAGGAGATACGCCGGATTTATACCGGGGAGCTATTTTTTATTACCGGTACCGACGCCGCTCACAGTTTGGCAGACTGGCGGGACCCGGAGCGTATCTTGGAGCTGTGTACCTTTGTCACGGTACAGCGGCCCGGATATCAGGAGGAATGCGTGGATCCTCGCATTCGGACGGTGGTGGCTCCGGCACTGGACGTTTCCTCGTCGGAGCTGCGGGAACGGGTGGCGCAGGGCCGTTCCATCCGCTATTTAACGCCGCCGGCGGTGGCGGAGTATATTCGAGAAAAGGGACTGTACCGGGAGGCGGAACGGTGAACACCGAAACTTGGAAGAAAAAACTAAAGGCGGACCTAAACCCGGAACGCTACCGGCATACGCTGGCGGTGGCGGATACCGCCCGGGAGCTGGCCCGGCTTCATGGGGTTGACCCGGACAAGGCCTATGCTGCCGGGCTGCTCCACGACTGCGCCAAGTGCGCCGATAAGGCCCATCTGCGAGAGATTTGCGAAAGCTATGGCATGGCCTGGGAACCGTTTTTTGACCGGCAGCCGGGGATGGTTCACCCCTTTTTGGGGGCCTTTGTGGCCCGGCAGGATTATGGCGTGGCCGACGAGGACATGTTGGCGGCCATTCGCTCCCATACCACCGGGCGGCCGGGAATGAGCCCGCTGGAGCAAATTGTGTATTTGGCGGATTATATCGAGCCGGGGCGGGAGGAGCATCCGGGGCTGGCCGAGGCCCGGGCGCTGGCCCAAACCAATCTAAATGCCGCTATGGCCTATGTGCTGGCCCAAACCATCGACTATGTAAAGGCCCGGGGCTTGGCGGTCTACCCCCTGTCCGACGAGGCCTATGACTATTACAAACCATATTTACCCCAATAAGGAGGGACGGGTTTTATGGCAGAAAACTTACTGAAAGCCGTAGAGATTGCGAAGGACGCATTGGATGATAAAATGGCCGAGGACGTCCGGGCGCTGGATTTGCGGGGGCTTTCCAACATTGCCGATTTTTTTGTGATTGGCAGCGGCAACAGTGTGCCCCAGCTGCGGGCCATGGCCGACCAGGTAGAGGAGCGGCTGTTCCGGGAGGCCGGGATAAAGCTGCACCATTCCGAGGGCTACCAAAAGGGCACCTGGATTTTGCTGGACTTCGGCAGCATCATCGTCCACCTGTTTAACAAGCAGGAACGGGAATTTTACAGCCTGGAACGGGTGTGGGGCGACGCCCGGGAGGTATAAAAAAGGCGCTCCTTGGAGCGCCTTTTTGATGGAACCGGAAAGTCGGAAAGAGAAAGCTGGGGGGCAGCAAAAAAGCCCCGGCGAACCGGGGCGGCAGAGCGAAGAGCGTTGGCCCAAGATTAGGACTGGCGGCGGTTGTTGCGCTTGTTGATACCGGCCTGCTTTTCGTTGGAAGCCTTGAGCCATTCCCGCATTTTATCTTCAAAATCGCTGTTGGCAGAGGGACCGTTATCCCGGGGCTCATAGTTATTCTGCTTCCGTTCGTACCGGGGCCGGGCCGGCGGCGTTTCGGGCTTGGGCTGGGCCTCCCGGATGGACAGGGCCACCTTGTTGGTTTCCGGGTCAATGGAAAGAACCTTAACCTTTACCACATCGCCTACGTTCACATGGTCCTCAATGCGCTGTACGAATACATTGGCGATTTGAGAAATATGCACCAGGCCCAAGGGCCCGTTTTCGATGGCCACAATGGCCCCAAAAGGCTTAATCCGGACGACCTTGCCTTCCACAATGCTTCCGACTTCAATTTTTTCCGCCATGCCAGTAAACACCCCTGTTAAAATATGCTAGATAAATGAATGGAAAAAGTATATCATAAACCCGGAATGTTTTTCAACTGATTTTTGCGAAATTTCCCCGGAATGAAAGGATTTTTTATGAAAAAGAACGAGCAGATACGGTTAACCATACAAACCATCCGGTTTCCCTGTAAGGGCGAGGGGATTTACGAGGGCGAACGGGTTACGGTGCCCTATACCCTGCCGGGGCAGGAGGTATTGGTGCAGATTGGGAAAAAGCGGAAAGGGCAGGCCTTGGGCCGGGCGCTGGAGGTGCTGACGCCTGCGCCTTGGGAGAGAAAAAGCCCTTGCCCGTCTTTTGGGATTTGCGGCGGCTGTATTTACCAAACGGCCCCGCCGGAGGAGGAGCTGCGGCTGAAGGAGCAGATGGTGCGGGAGTTGCTGGCCAACGCCGGGATTACCGACTATATCTATGACGGAGCGGTGAACGCCCCGGAGCTTTCCGGGTATCGGAACAAGTGCGAGTTTTCCTTTGGGGATACCGGCATCGGCGGGGACCTGGCCCTGGGGATGCGGAAGCGGAACAGTTATTATGAGGTGGCCGACCTTTCGGCCTGTAACCTTATCGATGGGGACTACCGGCAAATTGTGGCGGCAACCCGGGACTTTTTTGCGGAGCGGAAGGTTCCCTTTTATCACAGCCGTCAGCACACAGGCAGTCTGCGGCATCTGGTGGTACGGAAGGGCTCGGCCACGGGGGAGCTGCTGCTGAATTTGGTGACGACCTCCCAAATGGAGCTGCCGGTGGAGGAATGGGCCAAAGCATTACTGGCCCTGCCCCTGGCCGGGCACATTGTGGGGATTTTGCACACGGTCAACGATGGGGTGGCCGACGTGGCCCTGGGCAGCGAAAGCCGGGTGCTCTTTGGCCGGGATTATTTGGTGGAAAAGCTGCTGGGGCTTTCGTTCCGGGTGACGGCCACCTCCTTTTTCCAAACCAATACCAGCGGGGCCGAGGTGCTGTACCAAACCGTGCGGGACTATGCCGGGGCGGAAAGCGGTCGGGTGATTTACGACCTGTATTGCGGCACCGGCACCATTGGCCAGCTGCTGGCCCAAAACGCCAAAAAAGTGTATGGGGTGGAGCTGTGGGAGGCAGCGGTGGCAGACGCCAACCGGAATGCGGAGCAAAACGGCATTACGAATGCGGAGTTTGTGGCCGGGGACGTGCTGAAAATGCTGGATACCCTGCCGGAAAAGCCGGATTTGGCGGTCATCGACCCGCCCCGGGAAGGGCTGGTGCCCAAGGCGCTTCAAAAGCTGGCGGCCATGGGCATCCCCCGGTTTGTGTATGTTTCGTGTAAGCCTACGTCCCTGGCCCGGGATCTGGCGGCCTTCCGGGAGGCGGGCTACCATACGGAGCGGATGAAGATTGTAAATCAGTTCCCTCGCACCCAGCATGTGGAGACGGTCTGCTTATTGTCCAAACTCCACGAAGCGAAGCATCATGTGAATGTGAGACTTGACATGGACGAGATGGATTTAACGGCGGCTGAGAGCAAGGCTACTTATGAGGAGATAAAGAAGTACGTAGCGGAGCATAATGATGGGATGAAGGTATCTAATCTGTATATTGC
>CAKTER010000046.1 GCA_934552695.1 uncultured Eubacteriales bacterium | reverse complement strand
TTTTGGTCAGCTCACCCATGGGAAAGAGCGTGTGCCGGAGCTGTTCCTGGGTCATGGCGTACAGCACATAGCTTTGATCCTTGGAGGCGTCCAGCCCTTTTTTGAGCAAAAACCGGCCGTCCCGTTCCTCAATCCGGGCGTAGTGGCCGGTAACCACATAGTACAGCCCGTTTTGTTGGGCAAAGTCCAGCAGCTTGTTGAACTTCATATACCGGTTGCAGTCGATACAGGGGTTGGGGGTGCCTCCGGCCTCGTAGGTGCGGATGAACTTGCCGATAATCTTTTCCTTAAAGTCCAGAGTAAAGTCCAGAATCTCGTAGGGAATGTCCAGCTGGAAGGCTACCTCGGCGGCGTCGTCGATGTCCCGTTGGGAGCAGCAGGTGTGAAATTGGCTGAGGCCGATGTCCTCGTTCCGGTACAGACGCATGGTGGTGCCCATACACCGGTACCCCCGGTTGACCATTAAATAGGCGGCTACGGAGCTATCTACGCCGCCGCTCATGGCAATAAGCGCCGTTTTGTTTTGTTCCATGGTTTCCTTCCTTATATCTTCCGTATTGTTGAACTGTGTGGGGAGTTAGCGGTCGATGCGGACCATGGCGGAGGAGATTTCCGCCAGGCTGCGGGCCCCGCACATGGTCATGGTATCCTTCAGCTCGCCGGTGAGTTTGTTCAGATAGACCCGGAAGCCCTCGGCGCCACCGCCGTAGAGCACGGGGACGATGGGGCGGCCGATGAGTACGGCGTCGGCCCCCAGGGCCAAGGCCCGGAACACGTCCACCCCGGTGCGGATGCCGCCGTCTACGAAAATTTTAACCCGGCCGGCCACCGCAGCGGCGATTTCGGGCAAGACCTCGGCCGTGGCGGGGGTGCCGCCCTGAACCCGGCCCCCGTGGTTGGATACCACAATCCCGGCGGCCCCGGCCTGAATGGCCTTTTCAGCCCCCTGGGGGGTCATAATACCCTTTATAATCATGGGCATATGGGCATGGTCGATGATGCGCCGCAGGTCGTCTACGGATTTGGGCCCGGCGTTGGGGTTCAGGGCCTTTAAAAAAGGAAGGCCTGCCCCGTCTACGTCCATGGCGGCGGCAAAAATATGATTTTCGTTTAACAAATCCAGCTTTTCCAAGGCCAGCTCCTCGTTCCAGGGCTTAATGGTGGGAATGCCCAGCCCGCCCAGAGCGATGAGGCCCGCCACGGCGCTTTTTAAAATTTCGGCATCGGCGCCATCGCCGGTAAAGGCCAAAATCCCGTTTTCGCAGGCGCTTTGGGTTAACAGGCGGTTATAGCTCAGGTCGGTGTGCTTTTCGCCGTAGTGCATGGTCATGGCGCCGATGGGAGCCGCAAAAATAGGGGCCGCAAAGGTGTGGCCAAACAGCTCGAAGGAAATGTCGATGGGCCCGTTGGGACAGAGGGTGTCTACGTTTACCAGAACGCTCTGCCATTTTTCGTAGTTGCGGGCGGCGCCGTTGCCGGGGGCCTTGCTGCCGGGGCCGGGCATTACGTTGCCGCAGGCTTTGCCGTTGCACACCGGGCAGGCCTTGCAAAAGGGGCCGATGCAGTCCCGGGCGGCGGCTAAAATTTCGGGATAGGTCATGGAATCACCTCAAAATAAAACACGCTTTCGATGGTTTTTGATACTGGAAACGTAACATACCCCCGGGGGCTTTGTCAACAGATAAATGGGAAGAACCCGAAAGGCTGCTTTTCCGGTAGGAGATGTGTTAAGAAAGGGGAGAAGGCCGGGGGAAGCCTGGAGATTATAATAAAGGAAGAGATGGGGAGGAAACGGTGGGGTGCTGGCTTGCCCTTGCGGCCGGGCGGTTTGGCTTAAGTGCGACGGGAAAACGGGGCGAAAGATGGGAAAAACAGAAAGAAAATGGAAAAATATGGGCGCCGAACGGGCCGGGGACGGGAGAGGGCGGGATTTTTCTTATACAGGTTGTATAAAATTTACCCAAGAACGGGCCGAAAATTTTGTTAGGATTATAAGAAATTTTTGAAAAAAATCGAAGAAAAAGCCTTGCCAAACCCCGGAGTTTCGTGTATAATCTCATTGTTGTGGCATTAGAGCGATGATGCGGGAGGTTGCCGCAGGTGCCGGACGCCATATCCGGGCCGTCGGGGTATTTCCGCGGAGCGATGTCCAGTTCAAGAAACCGGGCGACAAGGTCACTGTACTAGAATAATGGGTTTTGTGAAAGAACGGGACTTCCGAAGATGGGAATGAGAACGTTAAAGACACACCCGGATGCGTGTGCAGTCACCACTTGTCGTACTGAAAGTGCGAAAAGGAGGGGACTTTTTTTATGGCAAATCAGAAAATCAGAATCAGTCTCAAGGCGTACGATCACAAGCTGATCGACCAGACGGCGGCTCAAATCGTTGAAACCGCCAAAAAGACCGGCGCTTCCATCAGCGGCCCCGTGCCGCTTCCCACGAAGAAGGAAGTCGTCACCATCCTGCGGGCCGTCCACAAGTACAAGGACAGCCGGGAGCAGTTTGAGATGCGTACCCACAAAAGACTTATCGACATTCTGATGCCTACGCCCAAGACCGTGGATGCGATCAGCCGCCTCGATCTGCCTGCCGGCGTAGATATTACCGTCAAAATTATGCAATAACAGCTCCGGCTGGATGCTTTGAGCAGAACGCCCTAGTATGACCGCTCCGGCGGTCCGCTGTAGTAAATCAGGAGGTGTAACACAAACATGAAGAAAGCCATCGTGGCAAAGAAAATCGGCATGACCCAGGTGTTCAGCGAGACTGGCAACCTGATTCCCGTCACCGTTCTGGAAGCCGGCCCTTGCACCGTAATCCAGAAAAAGACGATGGAAAACGATGGGTATGCCGCCATTCAGGTAGGTTTCCTGGAGGGCAAGGAAAAGCAGACCAACAAACCCGAAAAAGGCCATTTTGAAAAAGCCGGCGTTGCTGTGAAGAAGGTTCTGAAGGAGCTGCGCCTGGAGGACGCCGAGAACTACAACGTAGGCGACGAGATTAAGGCCGACATCTTCGCTTCCGGCGATAAGGTGGACGTATCCGGTACTTCCAAGGGTAAGGGTTATCAAGGTGCGATCAAACGGCTGGGCCAGCACAGAGGCCCCATGGCTCACGGTTCCAAATACCATCGGGCTCTGGGCTCCATGAGCTCGGCTACCACCCCCGGTCGCGTAAAGAAGGGCAAGGGTATGCCTGGTCACATGGGCAGCGAAAGCGTTACCGTGCAGAACCTGGAAGTGGTTCGTGCCGACGCCGAAAAGGGCCTGTTGCTGATTAAGGGCGCCGTTCCCGGCCCCAAGGGCGCTATTCTGGTCGTAAAAGAAAGCGTAAAGGCTTGATTACCCCGAAAGAAAGGAGGAACCACTTATGGCAAATGTTGCTGTATTAAATATGAACGGCGAGCAGGTCGGGACCATTGACCTGAACGACGAGATTTTTGGCATTGAAGTCAACGAAGCCGTACTGCATCAGGCTGTGGTACAGTATTTGGCAAACCAGCGGCAGGGCACCCAGAGCGCCAAGACCCGTTCCGAAGTTCGGGGCGGCGGCCGCAAGCCTTGGCGGCAAAAGGGCACCGGCCGGGCACGGCAGGGCTCCATCCGCTCTCCCCAGTGGACCGGCGGCGGCGTTGTATTCGCCCCCAAGCCCCGCAGCTATGAGCTGAAGATGAACAAGAAGATGAAGGCCCTGGCTATGAAGTCCGCCTTCTCTAGCAAGCTGGCCGAAGGCAAGATGATTGTTTTGGACGACCTGAGCCTGGCTGAGATTAAGACCAAGGAAATGGTCAAGGTTTTGGGCAACCTGAAGGTGGAGAACGCCCTGATTGCTCTGACCGGTTCCAACCGCAACGTGGTACTGTCTACCCGGAACATTGCCGGCGTAAAGACCGCCAACGTAGGCGCTTTGAACGTATATGACCTGCTGAAATACGATACCTTTGTGGTCACCAAGGACGCTGTGGCCCAGATCCAGGAGGTGTATTGCTAATGGCAGACCTGAAATACTATGATGTAATTTTAAAGCCGGTAGTCACCGAAAACAGCATGAGAATGCTGGAGGATCAGCAGTATACCTTTTTGGTGCATCCCGACGCTACCAAAGCTCAGATCAAGGACGCTGTGGAAAAAATGTTCGACGGCACCAAGGTCGCGGATGTCCGGACGATGAACTACGCCGGCAAACCGAAACGGCGGGGCATGATCTTTGGCAAGACCGTAAAGCGGAAAAAAGCCATTGTTCAGCTGGCCCCCGGCAGCAAGGAAATCGAAATCTTCCAGGGTATGTAATCACTCTGGCCGCCTAAGGGGAATCCCCTGCTTTGAGGCGGAAAAAGGATACACACGGGAACGTGTGCAGCACAAAAAGGAATACGAAGGGAGCGAGCCTGAAAATGGGTATCAAAAGATATAAACCCTATACGCCGTCCAGACGGCACATGACTGTATCCACTTTTGAGGAAATCACCAAAAAGACTCCTGAGAAGTCTTTGGTGGTTCATCTGAAAAAGAACTCCGGCAGAAACAATCAGGGCAAGCTGACCGTTCGCCATAAGGGCGGCGGCGCCAAGATTAAATACCGGATTATCGACTTTAAGCGCAACAAGGATAACATCCCCGCCAAGGTTGTGGGCATCGAATACGATCCCAACCGCACCGCCAACATTGCTCTGCTGGTGTATGCCGACGGCGAGAAGCGCTACATTTTGGCCCCCAACGGCCTGGAAGTGGGCGCCACCCTGATGAGCGGCGAAAACGCCGAGGTTCGTCTGGGCAACACCCTGCCCATGAAGAACATCCCCGTGGGCGCCAGCATCCACAACATCGAAATGAAGCCCGGCAAGGGCGGCCAGCTGGTGCGTTCCGCCGGTGTTGTCGCTCAGCTGATGGCAAAGGAAGGCAAGTACGCCACCGTTAAGCTGCCTTCCGGCGAAATGCGGCTGCTGCCCATCGAGTGCCGCGCAACCATGGGTCAGGTGGGGAACCTGGACCATGAGCTGGTACACATCGGGAAAGCCGGCCGGAAGCGTCACATGGGCATCCGTCCTACCGTTCGCGGTTCGGTTATGAACCCCAACGATCACCCTCACGGCGGCGGCGAGGGCCGCGCACCGATCGGCCGTCCCGGCCCCTCCACTCCTTGGGGCAAGCCGGCCATGGGCTACAAGACGAGAAAGAAGCATAAGGCTTCCAACAAGTATATCATCCGTCGCAGAGATAAGTAACTAAGGAGGATAACCATGAGCAGATCCCTCAAAAAAGGACCCTTCGCAGACGAGCATCTGTTAAAGAAAATTGATGCGTTGAATGCGGCGAACAAGAAAGAGGTCGTAAAGACCTGGTCCCGCCGCTCCACCATCTTCCCGGATATGATCGGACATACCATCGCTGTGCATGACGGCCGCAAGCACGTTCCCGTGTATATCACCGAGGACATGGTCGGGCACAAGCTGGGTGAATTTGCCCTGACCCGGACTTACAGAGGCCATGGCAAGGACGCCGAGAAAAAATCGAAGGTACGTTAATCTAACCCGGAAGGAGGTTTTTCGGCATGGCGAAAGGACATAGAAGCCAAATTAAAAAGCAAAGAAATATCGATACGAAAGATAAAAGACCTCAGGCCCACGCCAAGTATGTAGGCATTCCCGCCTCCAAGGCCCAGATCGTTCTGGAACAGATCAAGGGCAAGGACGTGACCACCGCCGCCGCTCTGCTGCAGTACAACCCCCGGCTGGCTGCATCGATCGTCGGCAAGGTGCTGAAGAGCGCTGTGGCCAACGCAGAAAACAATTTGGGTATGGACGTCAGCAAGCTGTATGTTGAGGACGTAAAGGCTGACCAGGGCCCCACCATGAAGCGCATTCAGCCTCGGGCGCAGGGCAGAGCTTACCGTATCCTCAAGAGATCCTGCCATATTTCTGTGATTCTCAACGAGAGATAAGGAGGTAAACAATGGGACAGAAAGTTAATCCCCACGGCTTGAGAGTGGGTATTATTAAAGATTGGGATACCACCTGGTATGCGGAAAAGGACTTTGCCGACAACCTGGCCGAGGACGTAAAAATCCGGAAGTACCTGAAGAAGAAGCTGTATGCCTACGGTATCTCCAAAATCCGCATCGAGCGGACTACCGACCGGGTTAAGGTTTCCATTTACACCGCAAAGCCCGGCCTGGTCATTGGCCGCAACGGCTCCGCTATTGAGGAGCTGAAGAGCGAGATTCAGGCCCTGAGCCGTCAGCGGGTATTCCTGAACATCGAAGAGATTAAGCGCCCCGAGCTGGACGCTCAGCTGGTTGCCGAGAACATTGCTCAGCAGCTGGAGAACCGCGTGACCTTCCGCCGGGCCATGAAGCAGGCCATGAGCCGCTCCATGAAGTTTGGCGCCAAGGGGATTAAGACCACCGTGGGTGGCCGTTTGGGCGGCGCCGACATTGCCCGGTCTGAAAGCTATCACGATGGCACCATCCCCCTGCAGACCCTGCGGGCCGACATCGACTACGGGTTTGCCGAAGCCGACACCACCTATGGGAAGATTGGTGTAAAGGTTTGGATTTACAAGGGCGAGGTGCTGCCCGTAAAGGCACACAAAAAGGAAGGAGGCGCGAAGTAATATGCTGATGCCCAAAAGAGTCAAAAGACGGAAGCAGTTTAGAGGCCGCATGAAAGGTCGCGCCCTTCGCGGCAACACCATCACCTATGGTGATTTTGGTCTGGTGACCACCGAGCCCTGCTGGATTACCTCGGCGCAGATTGAGGCCGCTCGTATTGCCATGACCCGTTATATCAAGCGTGGCGGTAAGGTTTGGATTAAGATTTTCCCCGACAAGCCGATTACCTCCAAACCCGCCGAAACCCGTATGGGTTCCGGTAAAGGTACCCCCGAATATTGGGTGGCCGTGGTCAAGCCCGGCCGCGTGATGTTCGAGCTGGGCGGCGTGCCCGAAGAAACCGCCAGAGAAGCTCTGCGTCTGGCCATGCACAAGCTGCCCGTAAAGTGTAAAATCGTTTCCCGTGCCGAGCAACAACAGGAAATGGAAGGTGATGCGCAGTGAAGACGAAGACTTACGTAGAGGATCTGAACAAGAAGAGCGCCGAGGAGCTGAACAAGGCTCTGGTCGATGCTAAGAAGGAATTGTTCAATCTGCGGTTCCAGAACGCCACCAACCAGTTGGATAACACCGCCCGGATTAAGGATGTTCGCAAGAACATTGCCCGGATCCAGACCGTGATTACCCAGAAACAGAAAGCAGCCAACTAAGGCCAATAAAGGAGGCATCCGCAGTGGAAGAAAGAAACTTGCGTAAAACCCGTGTCGGCCGCGTGGTCAGCGATAAAATGGACAAGACCATCGTGGTGGCCGTTGAAGATAAGGTAAAACACCCCCTGTATGGCAAGATTGTGAATCGGACCTACAAGCTGAAGGCTCACGATGAAAACAACGAGTGCCGTATCGGCGACCGGGTGAAGGTCATGGAGACCAGACCCCTGTCCAAGGATAAGCGCTGGAGACTGGTATCCGTACTGGAGAAAGCGAGATAACCCGCCGGGGAGAGGAGGCAAAACAAAATGGTTCAACAAGAAACTAGACTTCGTGTCGCCGACAACTCCGGTGCCAAGGAACTGCTTTGCATCCGGGTCCTGGGCGGCTCGACCAGAAGATATGCCGCCGTGGGCGATATCATCGTTGCTGCTGTTAAAGATGCAACGCCCGGCGGTGTTGTGAAGAAGGGCGACGTGGTAAAGGCCGTTGTGGTCCGTACCGTTAAGAGCGTCCACCGTCCCGATGGCAGCTACATCCGTTTCGACGACAACGCTGCCGTTATCATCAAGGACGACAAGAACCCCAGAGGCACCCGTATTTTTGGACCCGTAGCCAGAGAGCTGAGAGAGAAGCAGTTTATGAAGATTCTCTCCCTGGCTCCGGAAGTTCTGTAAGGAGGTGCAGCAGATGGCAACGAAACTGAAAAAAGGCGATAAGGTCGTTATCATCGCCGGGAAAGATAAGGGCAAGGAAGGCAAGATCCTGCGTGTGGACGGCGATCGCGTGATCGTAGAGGGCTGCAACATGGTATCGAAGCACCAGAAGCCCAACGCCGCCAACCAGAACGGCGGGATCATCCAGAAGGAGAACTTTATTCACGCTTCCAACGTGATGTATGTCCACAACGGCAAGCCCACCCGTCTGGGCGCCAAGATGGTGGATGGGAAAAAGGTCAGAGTCGCTGTAAAGACCGGCGACGTGATTAAATAAGCCGAAAGGAGGTAAACCATGAGCAGACTGAGAGAGTACTATGAAAACGAAATCGTGGACGCCATGATGAAAAAGTTTTCTTACAAAAATAAAATGGCAGTGCCCCGGATTGAGAAGATTGTACTGAACATGGGCGTTGGCGAAGCCAAGGACAACGCCAAGGTTCTGGATGGCGCTGTAAAGGATATGGCCACCATCACCGGGCAAAAGCCCATCGTGACCCGGGCCAAGAAGTCCGTTGCAAACTTTAAGCTGAGAGAAGGCATGGCAATCGGCTGCAAGGTCACCCTCCGGGGCGAGCGGATGTATGAATTCGCCGACCGGCTGATTAACCTGGCCCTGCCTCGCGTGCGTGACTTCCACGGCGTAAAGGCGAACGCTTTCGACGGCCGCGGCAACTACACCCTGGGCATTAAGGAACAGCTGATCTTCCCCGAAATCGAATACGATAAGGTGGATAAGATCCGGGGTATGGACGTTATCTTCGTGACCACCGCCCATACCGATGAAGAAGCCAAGGAGCTTCTGAGACTGTTTGGAATGCCGTTTGTGAAAGCGTAAGGAGGGTTACCATGGCTAAGAAGTCCATGATTTTGAAGTCCCAAAAGAAGCCCAAGTTCTCTACCCGGGCTTACACCCGCTGCCGGGTCTGCGGACGGCCCCACAGCGTTTTGAGAAAGTACGGTATTTGCCGCATTTGCTTCCGCGAGCTGGCTTACAAAGGCCAGATTCCCGGCGTAAAGAAGGCAAGCTGGTAATTTTGGAAGGAGGAAACGCAAATGTCTATGAGCGATCCGATTGCTGATATGCTCACCCGCATCAGAAACGGGAACACCGCAAAACATGATACCGTGGATGTTCCTTCTTCCAGAATGAAGAAGGGCATTGCCGATATTCTGACCGAGGAAGGCTATATTAAGGGGTACGAAGTGATTGAGGACGGCGTAAAGGCCACTCTGCACATCACCCTGAAATACGGTGTAAACAAGAACGAGAAGGTTATCACCGGTATTAAGCGGATTTCCAAGCCCGGCCTGCGCGTATTCGCCGGCAAGGATGAGCTGCCCAAGGTTCTGGGCGGCCTGGGGATTGCAATCATTTCTACCAGCCAGGGCCTGATGACCGACAAAAAGGCCAGAAAGCTGGGTATTGGCGGCGAGGTTATCGCCTTTGTCTGGTAAAAATTAAAAGGAGGTGCAGACCATGTCTCGTATTGGTAAGCTGCCCGTAGAAATTCCCGCCGGTGTGGAAGTCACCGTGGGCGAGGGCAACCTCATCACCGTAAAGGGCCCCAAGGGTACCCTGTCCCGGAAGATGAGCGAAGACATGAACATCGCAATTGAGGACGGCCACGTTGTGGTGACCCGTCCCAGTGATCTGAAGAAGCACAAGGCCCTGCATGGCCTGACCCGTACTCTGGTACACAACATGATTGTTGGCGTAACCGCTGGTTATGAAAAGGTTCTGGAGATTAACGGCGTTGGCTACCGTGCAGCTAAGAGCGGCAACAAGCTGACTCTGACCCTGGGGTATTCTCATCCTGTTGAAATGATCGACCCCGAAGGCATCACCACCGTTCTGGATGGCCAGAACAAGATTAAGGTGCAGGGCATCGATAAGGAAAAGGTCGGCCAGTTCGCTGCCGAAATCCGCGGCAAGCGCGGCCCCGAACCCTATAAGGGCAAGGGCATTAAGTATGCCGACGAGCATATCCGCCGCAAGGTTGGT
>CAKTER010000045.1 GCA_934552695.1 uncultured Eubacteriales bacterium | reverse complement strand
TCACCGACGAAACCACCGGCCAGACCTTCCAGGCCCAGCCCTTCCCGGCGTTTATTCAGGAGATTATGGCGGCGGACGGGCTGGTAGCCCAGGTAAACAAACGACTGGCGGAGGGAAAATAACATGGGACAGTATAAGATTGCCGTAATCCCCGGCGACGGGATTGGCCCCGAGATTGTGGGCGAGGCGTTAAACGTTTTGGAGAAGGTGGGCCAGAAGTTCGGCCATACCTTTACAACCACCAAGGTGCTGGCCGGGGGCTGCGCCATCGACGCTACCGGCAAGGCCCTGCCGGAGGAAACCCTGGAAACTTGCAAGGCCAGCGACGCCGTGCTGCTGGGGGCCGTGGGCGGCCCTAAATGGGACAACCTGCCCGGCGGCGAGCGGCCCGAGCGGGCGCTGTTGGGCCTGCGCTCCGGGCTGGGGCTTTTTGCCAACCTGCGGCCCGCCACCCTGCATCAGGCGCTGGCCGACGCCGAGCTGGTAGAGGGCGGTATGGACATCCTCATCGTCCGGGAGCTGACCGGCGGCATTTACTTTGGCGAGCGGGGGACCCGGCAGGGGAAAAACGGCGAGGAAGCCTACGACGTGGAGTGCTACTCCACCATGGAAATCGAGCGGATTGCCCGGGTGGCCTTCGAGGCTGCCGGGAAGCGGGACAAGCGTCTGTGCAGCGTGGATAAGGCCAACGTGCTGGATAGCAGCCGCCTGTGGCGGAAAACCGTGACCCGGCTGGCCGCCGAATACCCGGAGGTGGAGCTGTCCCATATGTATGTGGATAACGCCGCCATGCAGCTGGTGCGGGGGCCCAAGCAGTTCGATGTGATTGTGACCTCCAACATTTTTGGGGACATTTTGTCCGACGAGGCCTCGGTCATCACTGGCTCCATCGGTATGCTGCCCTCTGCCAGCCTGTCGGCCACCTCCCTGGGGATGTACGAGCCCATCCACGGCTCCGCCCCGGACATTGCCGGGCAAAACAAGGCCAACCCCATTGCCACCATCCTTTCGGTGGGGATGCTGTTAAAGTATTCCTTGGGGCTTAACGAGGAGGACGCCGCCATCCGGGCCGCCGTGACGAAGGTGCTGGAGGCGGGCTTCCGTACCCCCGACATTTACCAGCCCGGGTCTACCCTGCTGGGCTGCCGGGAAATGGGCGCCGAGATTTTGAAGGCCCTGTAAACGCAGCGGGCGGGAACGCCAAGGGCTGTAAACAAAACGAAACGCATACAAAAAGAGCCGGGTCTCCGGCTCTTTGTTTGCTTTCTATCAGTCTACCGTGCCAACGGCCTTTTTCTCCGCCAAGGCAGTAATTTCCGCATCGCTCAGGCCCAGCCCCTCCAAAACGGAGCGGGTGTCCCTGCCCACGGCGCCGGTCTGGCGGAACCCGGGGGCTTCGGAGCCAAAGAACTGGATGGGGCTTTGGGGCATCACGGCCTCGGCCCCGTTGCGCCAGGTCACGTTGGTCAGGTAGCCGTTGGCCCAGGCCTGCTTGTCGTTCAGCACGTCGGCAAAGTGGACGGCCTTTTCGTAAACAATATCGGCGGCGTCAAAAATAGCGCACCACTCGGCCCGGTCTTTGGTCAAAAAGGCCTCGTCCATCAGGGCAAAAATCTCGGGCAAATGCTCCTGCAATACCTTGGAGTTGGCAAACCGGGGGTCGTCCAAATAGGCCTCCAGCCCCATCAGCCGGAACATTTTTTCCCGGTAGGCGTCGTAGTTTAAGGCGGCAATAATCATCCGCTCGCCGTCCTTGCACCGGTAGGCCTCCAAAAAAGGATTGGTGGCCTCCGTCCGATACTTGGGGAAGCGATTGCCGTAGCGGGGCTGGCAGGTAGCCAGGGCGCTGCCGTTATACCAAATGCCGCTGGAGAACAGGGAGCTGGTGGTCCGGATGCCCACGCCGGTTTTTTCCTTGTAATATAAGGCGGCCAAAAGCCCCGACAAAATATGGGCGCTTACCGTATTATCGCCAAAGCCGGGGGCGGGGTTGATGACCCGGCCATCGGGGTCGGCCCAGTCCACCAGGGCGCCGGTGCGGGCCCAAAAGGCCGCAATGTCGAAGCCGGGGCGCTCGGCCTCTTCGCCTTCGTAGCCAAAGCCGGTAAAATGGTAGTACACCAGCCCGGGGTATTTTTCGTGGAGGGCGTCATAGGAAAGCCCCATTTTCTCTAAGGAGTGCAGCCGCACGTTGCTCACAAACACATCGGCCTGGGCCAGCAGCTTGTGCAAAATGGCCAAGCCCTCGGGACTTTTCAGGTTTAGGGCCACGGTGCGCTTGTTGGCGTTTTGCAGATTAAACACCGGGTTTTCGTCTGCCGAGACCGGGGCGTGCATGGTGCCCCCAAACACCCGCCAAGGGTCGCCGGAAAGGCCCTCTACCTTAATGACATCGGCTCCCCAGTCTGCCATTAAACGGGTGGCGGTGGGAACGGCCACGTGGGTGCCCAGCTCTACGACCTTAACGCCGGCCAACGGTCTTTGTTCCATAATGCTCCTCCTTTTGTAAACGCAGTTTGTCATTTTTTTGCCTTGCTTATCATAGCACGCCCCCCCCGGTTTGGCAAGCGGTTTGGAGGCTTGACAAACCCTTGGGATTGTCCGTTGACAGCCGGGAAAAACAGGGCTACAATGAAGGGCAAAAGGAGGGATTTGTATGGATTTTTTAGATAAGATGGGTAAGCTGGCCAAAACGGTGGGAGAAAAGACCGGCGATGCGGTCGAGATTGGGAAAATCAACTTAAAAATCAATCAGGCCGAGGGCAAGATTAAAGACGCCAAGCAGGACCTGGGGGATTTGATGTATTTGCTGTACCGCAACGGCCGGACGCTGCCCGAGGACGCCGCCGCCATTTGCCAGGAAATCAAATCCCTGGAGGAGACCATTGCTGGGCTGGAGGCCGATAAGGCGGCCGTAAAGGAACCGGCCAAGGAGGAGCCGGAGGCAGAGGAAGCGCCGGTGGAGAAGAAGGAAGAACTGCCCGGCGAGGAAGCCCGGGAAGTGGCGACCGAGGAGACCGCCGAAGGACAGCGGGTCTGCCCCGAATGCGGGAAGGAAGTGGAGCCCGAGGCCCGGTTTTGCGGGAACTGCGGCTGCCGGTTCGAGGACTGAGACGAAGCAAGTTTGAATGCCAAAAGGGGAATGCGAGGGCGTTCCCCTTTTTTTATTATGGCGAAGCAGGGAAAGGCGGGGCGTTGGGAGGACAGTCGTTGCGTAGAATTTACGAGTATAGTATACTATCGGTAGGGAAGCGGCGGAGGGAGCGGAGGGTTTAAGGAAAGGATGGAACGTTCCCTTGCGCCGGAGGAGAGGCGGTTGAAAACATGAGTGGATTAAACTATTCCATTTTTTATAAGGCAAAGTTTACATTAAAAAGCCATGCGCCGGAGGAAGACCTGCTGTGGAACTTTATGATGTGTATTCGACAGTGGCAGATGCACAAATGGAACAAGAACGGGGCGAAGATTATCTGCGAGGAGCCGCGGGCCTGGACTCGTTTAAAAAATGGAGGCCGGTTGTTTTCGGCAGATGGTTCGGAACGTCCGGTTTATATGGAATCGGAGTATTTCTCTCCGGCGAATGCGCCGGAGCAGCAATTTTGGGCTTGCAAAATATCCGAAAAACAAACCAAGGGGAGCGGGTATTGCGAACGGGATTGGGTTACAGAGATTGGGTTTTGCCAAAGGGAGCCTTCGACAGCAGAATTCCACTGCGTTATCTCGTATGGAGACCGGGCCGACTTTATTGGGCGGTACGAAGGGATTCCGGAACCAACCCTGCTCCGGCTGATTGATGGGATGCTCCAAAGCCAACGTTTTTCTTGTTTGTTTGGAGCGGAGGCGGTAAAAAACGAAGCGGTGGAATTAAAAGTGGGGGATTTCTTTGCTTTTCGAGAAGCGTTGATTTGCCCGGACCGAAAGGTTCCCTACATTTATATCAGCCCCCGAAAGGCTTACGGTTCATCGAACGAAACGGAGCTGCTGCTGGATCCTCAAAAGCTGGCCCGCATCGTTTGCGGAAATGCACAGGTTTATTTTTCCCGGTCGCTGGAGTGTACGGAGGAAATGAATTATTTGTTTCGATGCCGGGAATATTCCTGCTATGGCGGCGGTGTGCGGATTTACCGTCCCGGCCTGGATGACGGGAATGCCTTGGAGGCGTACCAGCACCGTATCCTTTCCCCCGCATTTTTAGAAGAGGTCGGCGAGGAAGAGGTGCTGCGCATTTGCCGGCGGGCGTTGGCGCAGAACATAGGCTTTTATGAGTCTTATTTTGGGGTGGAGTCGTGCCGGGAAATGAAGCGGGAAGAGCAACGGCGGCAGCGGCTGGAGGAAATTCGGCTGGATCATAAAAGGGAGATGGGGGAGTTAGAGAACAGCATTTGCAAGAGGCAACCAGCAAAAGATATGCGTTAGAGGCCCAGGTGGAAAGTATGCGGAGTGCGGTTATAAAGGCGTCTGCATTGGAGCAGGCGGCAAAGGCCCGCATGAATTTGGACAAATATCCCCAGTCTCCCGAGGAAATGGTACAGTATTTTTCCCAAATGTTCTCCGACCGGCTTGCTTTTTCGGCCGATGCCATCCGGTCGTTGAAGGGCTGCACCCTATCCCTGCAAGAGCTTTGGAAAGTGCTGTTTTATTTGGCAACGGTGATGTGGGAGCTTTTTGAAAGTGAAAAATGCCCCGACCCGTACAAAGAGTTTTATCACCGTACCGGAATGGAGGCAAAACGAGGGGCGGGAACGATGACCCGCAAGGATTCCCGGCTGATGGAGCAGTTTAAAACGGTGTACGAAGGGCGCACGCTGAATATGGAGCCTCACATTACCTACGGGAAAGAGGCGCAAAGCATCCATTTTAATTTTGATAGTGAGACAAAACGCATTGTGGTGGGGCACTGCGGGGAGCATTTGGAGGTTTACTCCACCCGGAAACGAAAGTAAAGGTGGTTTGACAGAGGAGATGGAAGAGCTGGGAGACTGTGAGGAAAGGAGTGCGGCATGGAAACGATACTGACCGTAGCGCAAATGCGCCAAAGCGACGCCGCCGCCATCGCCCGGGAGGGCACGGGCCGGGAGCTGATGGCACGGGCCGGGGCCGGGGTGTTTGCCGCCGGGGACTGGCCGGGGCGCACCGCCATTGTGTGCGGCACCGGCAACAACGCCGGGGATGGGTATGTGCTGGCGGGGTTGCTTTGGGCCGCCGGGAAGGACTGCCGTCTGTTTTTGCTGGAGGAAACGTTTTCTGCCGATGGCCGGTACTTTTTCGACCGGGCTATCGCCGCCGGGGTGCCCTGGGAGCTTTTTACCCCCCAAACCTCGCTGGCGGGGTACGACACGGTGGCCGATTGCCTGTTTGGTACCGGGTTCCATGGCCCGGCCCGGGGGTTGGCGGCGCTGGCCATCCGGGCCATCAACCAAAGCGGGGCCTTTGTGGTGGCGGTGGACATTGGCAGCGGCCTAAACGGCGACAACGGGCGGGGCAGCCCGGTGGTGCAGGCCGATATGACGGTGTCCATCGGCAGCCCCCAGCCCGGCCACTACCTGAACGACGCCAAGGATGTGCAGGGGCGGCTGGTCAATGTGGATATTGGCATTCCCCCGGTGGCAGAAACCATTTTTTTGCCGGAGCGCCGGGATTACCGGGCCTTGTTTGCC
Organism: uncultured Eubacteriales bacterium; assembly: GCA_934552695.1. Lineage (GTDB taxonomy): Bacteria > Bacillota > Clostridia > Lachnospirales > Anaerotignaceae > CAKTER01. Next base: position 4,697 of record CAKTER010000045.1, on the reverse strand, counting down.
CCCCGGAAGCACAACGCCCACAAAGGCTCCTATGGGTATGTGGGGATTTTGGGCGGGTGCCTTGCCTATTCCGGGGCGGTCAAGCTGGCCAACCTGAGCCAGGCTGCCCTGCGCTGCGGCTGCGGTGTGGCAACCTTACTGGTGCCGGCCTGTGTGGCCCGGGGCGTGTTGCCGTATCTGCTGGAAAGCACCCTGTGTCCCCTCCCCGACCGGGACGGGTTTATGGTTTTTGACGAAGCCGCCCTGCGGGCCGGGCTGGCGGGAAAGGCGGCGCTGGCGGTAGGCATGGGCTGGGGCCGGGGGCCGGACAATCTCCGGATTTTGGAATACATTTTGACCCAAACGGAGATGCCGCTGATTTTGGACGCCGACGGGCTGAATACGCTGGCGGAGCTGGATAAGGCCCGGCTGGGGCGGGGCCGCCGTCCCGTGGTGCTGACCCCCCATGTGCTGGAGTTTTCCCGGCTAACGGGGCTTTCCCGGGAGGAAATTTTGACCGACCCGGTGGGTACCGCCCGGGCCTTTGCCCGGGAATGGGGCGTGGCGGTGCTGCTAAAGGGGCCCACCACGGTGGTGACCGACGGAACGGTGACCTATCTGGTAGACCGGGGCTGTCCGGGGATGGCCACCGCCGGCAGCGGGGACGTGCTGTCCGGGGTGCTGGTGGGGCTACTGGGGTATTTGCCCTTTGGGCCGCTGACCTTGGCCTGCGGGGCCTATGTGGCGGGGCTGGCCGGGGAGCTGGCGCAGGCCGAAAAAGGCCCGGTAAGCCTGACCGCCGGGGATACCGCCGCCCATATCGGGGAGGCTATGCGGCGGCTGCTGACAGAGGACGGGGAGGAAGCGCCCCGCTGGATACGAGGAGGAAAAAGATGAAATTTCAATATCACATGCCGGTAAAGGTGTTGTTTGGCGCAGGCTGTGTGGCCGAAAACCGGGGGCTTTTGGCATCCTTAGGAAAAAAAGCCCTGATTATGACCGGGCGCAGCTCCGCCAAAAAGAACGGCTCACTGGCCGACGTAACGGCGGCGCTGTTGGCCGAGGGCCGGGCGTATTTGCTCTTTGACCGGGTGGAGGAGAACCCCCGGGCAAAAACCATTGCCGAGGCGGTGGGGCTGGCCCGGGAAGCGGGCTGCGACTTTGTGATCGGCATCGGCGGCGGCTCGCCCATGGACGCCGCCAAGGCGGCGGCGCTGCTGCTGGCCAATCCCCAGCGGGGGACGGAGTGCTTTTTGCAGCGGGAGGAGCTGCCCCGGGCGCCTTTGGCCCTGCTGCCCACCACTGCCGGCACCGGGTCGGAGGTCACCCAGTATTCCATTGTGACCTTCCCCGAAAAGCACACCAAAATGAGCATTTTCCACACCCTGTTTGCCGATTTGGCCTTTGTGGACGCCGGGTATATGGCGGCCCTGCCGGTGGAGGTGACCCGGAACACGGCGGTAGACGCCCTCACCCATCTGATTGAGGCTTATCTGTCGAAAAAGGCCAATTTTATGAGCGACCAGCTGGCCGAAACCGGGTTTTCCCTGTTCCGGGACTGCCTGCCCTGCCTGCGGGCCGGGGCATTTGCGGCGGCCGACCGGGAGCGGCTGATGCTTTGCTCCATGCTGGCCGGGATGACCATTGCCCAAGCGGGCACGTCCTTGCCTCACGGGCTGGGGTACGCCCTGACGGTGGACAAAGGCATTCCCCACGGCCGGGCCAACGGCATTTTGACCCCGGCCTATCTGGCCTGCTTTGCGGACCAAACCCGGGTCAACCGGCTGCTGGGGCTTTTGGGGATGGAAAGCATTGCCGCTTTGGCGGAATTTTTGCAGGCGGTGCTGCGCCCCCGGGAAGCCTTTACGGCGGCGGACGTGGCCCGGTACACGGCGCAATTTATGGAAAACCCGGCCAAAATGGCGGCCCATCCCGAGCCCATGGACGGGGCGGGGATTGAAAAAATCTATACCGAAGCCTTATTAAAAGGATGACTTATCCACAAATCCTCAAGTTTTCCACAGCAGAGCGGTGGATAACCGGGGCCGGGCTGTGGATTTTGGGGGATAAAACGAGAAAAAGACGGAAAAACGCCGCCCCGGCGGTGGAAAAGTCGGGGGACGGGCTTCCCCGGCGGTGGAAAAGCGGAAGCCGGGGTGCCGGGCCGGAGAAAAAGAACTGCCCTGCCAAAAGGCAGGGCGGAAAGGGCTTGGGAAGGCCCCAAGGCTCCCCAAGGGCTAAAAGCCTAGAAGGAGCCGCTCCGGCAACGGGCCGGGGGGGGAGGGCCGGAGAAAGCTTCCCCGGCCGGGGCCTGTTTACATCAGGTTTTCGGGGTTTAAGCACGCCAGCTCGGGTAGTACAAACCGGCCGTCCTTGCGGATAAGCACATCGTCGAACCAAATTTCGCCGCCGCCGTATTCCGGGGTCTGGATAAGCACCAAATCCCAGTGGATGGCGGACTGGTTGCCGTTGTAGGCGTCGTCGTAGCAGTTGCCGGGGGTAAAGTGGATGCTGCCGGAAATCTTCTCGTCAAAGAGGATGTCGTTCATGGGCCGGGTCACATAGGGGTTGACGCCAATGGCGAACTCGCCCACATACCGGGCGCCCTCGTCGGTGTTAAAAATGCTTTCCAGCCCTTCGGGCAGGCTGCCGTCGGTTTTCACAATCTTCCCGTTTTCAAAGGTCAGGCTTACGTTTTCGTAGCTGACGCCCTGATAGCTGGAGGGGGTGTTGTAGGTGATGACGCCGTTGACCGAATCCCGTACCGGGGCGGTGTACACCTCGCCGTCGGGGATGTTCATATGCCCGGCGCACTTAACGGCGGGAATGCCCTTGATGGAGAAGGTCAGGTCGGTGTTTTTGGCTACCAGCCGGACCTTGTCGGTGCGCTCCATCAGCGCCTTTAGCGCATCCATGGCCTTATCCATTTTGCTGTAATCCAGACAGCAAACGTTGTAATAAAAGTCCTCAAAGGCCTCCAGGCTCTGCCCGGCAGCCTGGGCCATGGCCGGGGTGGGGTAGCGCAGCACCACCCAACGGGTCTTGGGCACCCGCAGCTCGTGGTGGACGGGGATGCCGTAGCGCTTGGCGTGGAGCTCCTGCTTTTCGGCGGGGACGTCGGCCAGCTCCAGGGCGTTTTCGTCGCCCCGGATGCCGATGTAGGCGGCCATTTGCTCCATCAGCATAACATCCCGTTTGGCCAGCAAATCCTGCTGCTCGGGGGTGGCGCCCATCAGCAGCTCCCGGTCAACGGAGCTATTGCTTAAGTTTACAAAGGGGACGGCCCCGGCGGCGTAGGCTTCTTTTACCAGCGCCCGCACCAAGGGCAGGGGATAGGGGCCCACGCAGTTAATCAGCACCTTTTCGCCGGGCTTTAGCTGGCAGGAATAGTGGATGAGGTTGTGGGCTAATGTGACATCTCTGGAGTCCATAGGACTGCCTCCTTTACAGTTATCTTTAGTAATCTTACAGGGAGGGGGTTTAAACCCTCTTTTACTACCATATACGAAACGGCGGGAAAAAGCAAGCCCTGCCGGGACAGGAGGTTTGTATGCGGATTGTGATTCCCACCAAGCAGGGCCGGATTGCTCCCCGGCTGGAAGAGGCGGAGCAGTTTGCCCTGTTCGAGATTGACGGGTGTATGCTCCTGGGGCAATCGGCCTTTGCCCCGGCCGCCGATGTGGCTGCCGAGCTGTGCCGCCGGGGCGCCAATTTGGTGATTTGCGGGCGGATGCGGCGGCAAACCGCCATCGTCCTGCGCCGGGCCCGGGTAGAAATTATTCTGGGGGCCGCCGGGGACGCCGAGGGCGTGCTGCTCCGGTATCTATCCGGGGAATCGGTAGGGGAGGAAGAGCTGGACTGAGGCCCGGCTCTTTTTTATTTTGCTCTTTTTACGGGGCCTTACGCTCTTCTTGGGGCAGGCGTCCCGGCCAGCAGGGCCGCCACGTCCAGCAGGGGAATAGGTGCGGCGGCCGGGCCGGTGACCCGGGCGGTCTGGTGCAGCCGGGCCTTTACCGCCGCCGGAGAAAGCCCCGGCTCCTTTTCCAAAAGCAGCGCCACAGCGGCCGCCACCAGAGGCGTGGCCATGGAGGTTCCGGTCATGGGGATATAGGCCCCGTCGATGACCCGGCTGCGGCGGCGCAGGCGGTTGTCGAAGGCAAAGGTGGGGGACAGGCACGAAACAATATCTACGCCCGGGGCAGTCACATCCGCCGGGCTTTTTTGGCGGCCGGGGGCGGCCGCCTCCCACAAAGCGTCCTCCCAGCACCCGGCTACAATGGCCTTGCGGCGCAGCTCCGGCCCGGCCAGGGGGCGGCTGCCGGCGTCCCGGTTCCCGGCGGCCAGCACCACCACCACGCCGGCGTCCCACAGGCTGGCTATGGCCCGGCCAAGGCCGGCAAGCCCGGCGGCCTCGTTGGCCCCTACCGAAAGATTGGCCACCCGTATATGATATTTCCGGCGGTTGGCCAGTATCCATTGCAGTCCCGCCAGAGCCTGCGGCACGCTACCCTGGCCTTTTTCGTTTAAAATTTTCAGCACCGCCAGCTGGGCCCCGGGGGCCAGCCCCCGGTAGCGCCCGCCGGAGAGGACGCCGCTGCCCGCCAAAATACCCGCCACATGGGTGGCGTGTTTCGTTGTGGAACATTCAACAAAATAAAATGTAATAAAATGCACAAAATACAGTGAAAAATGTGATGGAAAAGAGTGGCATTTGCCGG
>CAKTER010000044.1 GCA_934552695.1 uncultured Eubacteriales bacterium | reverse complement strand
TTGAACAATGATATCGCCCTTGTGCAGGCCTGCCGCTTCTGCCGCACCGCCCTGGGTCACCTGAGCGACCAACACGCCAACCGGCAGGTTATACCGGTCGGAAATCTCCTCGGTAATGTCCTCCCCGGCAATGCCCAGATAGGGCTTGGCTACCGTACCGGTTTGCACCAGCTCTTCCAAAATAGGCACCGCAATGTTACTGGGGATGGCATAGCCCATGCCCTCTACCGAGTTTTGGAAAGACTTGGCCGTGGGGATGCCCACCACCTCGCCGTTGTAGTTCACCAGCGCCCCGCCGCTGTTGCCTTCGTTAATGGCGGCGTCGGTCTGGATAACTTCTAAATTTAAGCCGTTTACGGTGATGTTTTTGCCCAGGGCGCTGACCATCCCACCGGTGCTGGACTGGCCCTCGGCCAGCGCATTGCCGATAACAATCACGCTTTCGCCAATTTCCAGCTTATCGGAATCGCCAAACACCGCACACGTCACGGTGTCGATCCCGGCGGCCTTCAAATCCTCCCAGGCTATGCTGACCACAGCCACGTCGGCGCTGCTGTCACTGCCTACCAGCGAGGCGGGGACCTCGGTCTCGTCGTCGATGGTCACATAAATGTTCGCAGCGTCCTCAATCACATGGTTGTTGGTAGCCACATATACCTTGTTGTCGTCCTGATAGAAGATGACGCCGCTGCCGGCGCTGACGGCCTCGTAGGGGATGCTGTAGCCAAACATGGTCTGCTGCTGGCCCTCCACCACGGTCTTAATGTTCACCACAGCGCCTTTTACCTTTTTAATAACCTCCGTGGCCGACCGGGTCTCGGCGGCATAGGTGGAGGACGCCGTTTGTACGATGGGACTGTTTCCGCCGGTGGTGCTGGCGCTGACCGCCTCCTGCCGGCCCCGGCTTTGACCCAGCCCGTAGCCCAGCCCGCCAAACAGGCCGCCGGCCACAGCCGCCACCGCTACCAGGGCCACCGCCCGCCGGAAGGGGCCGTTCTTTTTCTTCTTCACCGTCTCCCGATAGTAAAGCTGCTTCCCGCCACAGGGGGATTGCTCCGCCCGTACCCAGGGCTCCGCCGCCGGGGCCAGGGCCTTGTTCTCGGGCTTGTCCGCCTGCACCTCGGCTGCACCGGCTTCGGCCGGCTCCTTTTCCCGGTCGATAAACTCCTCCACCGGGGGCAGGTTTTTATACTGCCGGGCCCGCTCCGAAAAGGCCATGTAGCTCTTGGGGGGCTCGTCCACCGGGGTCTCGTCCTTTTCGGCCGCCAAAGCCTCCGGCTTCGTTTCCTCCGCCTTCCTGTCGGCGGGCTTCCCGTTCTCCTCCCGTTTTTCTTCGTCGTTTTCAAACCAATTGTTTTTATATTCACTCATTCCAGTTACCTCCTGCTCCTAAGGCCCTTCGACCTTTTGTGCTTTTAGTATAAAGCCCAAATTTGAACGGCATATGAACAGAGAATGAATCTTTTGTTATTTTGCAAATTCCGGCTCGGCCTTTCCGGGCTTGCCCCCGGCTTTCCCGGCCAGCGCCAGAGTAAACGTAAAGGCGCTGCCCTCTCCGGGGCGGCTGCTCACCGTTAGGGTCTGCTCGTGAGCGGCCACAAACTCCCGGGCAATGGCCAGCCCTAAGCCCCCGGCCCCGGCGTCCTCGCCCCGGCTGTTGTCGGCCTTATAAAACCGGTCGAACACATGGCGCATTTCCTCTTCGGTCATGCCCCGGCCGCTGTCCCGCACCACGATTTGAGCCCGGCCGCCTACCACGCCGCTTTCCACCTGTACCTTGCCGCCGTCCTCGGTAAACTTTACGGCGTTATCCACCAAATTCTGCACCACCCGGCGAATCATGTCCGGGTCGGCAAACACCCACAGGCTTTCGGTCTCGAACTCCGCCGAGGGGGTAATGGATTTTTCCTGAAACCGCAGGCTATGGGCCGCCAGGCACTCCCGCAGCATTTCGTTGATGTCAAACTCCGACTTATGGGGGTTGGCCCCTTGGCTTTGCACCTGCGAAAGCTCCACAATGTTGTTGGCCAACCGGGACAGGCGCCGGGTTTCCTCCAGCACCACGCCCAAATAGTGCTCCCGTTTTTCTTCGGGAATCGTGCCGTCCAAAATAGCCGCCAAATACCCTTGAATGGAGGTCAGCGGGCTCCGCAGGTCATGGGAGATATTGGCAATAAACTCCCGCCGTACCTGTTCGTTTTTTTCCAGGCTTTCGGCCATTTCATTAAAGCTTTCGGCCAGCTGGGCCACCTCGTCCTCTCCCCGGGCCTCGATCCGCTTTTCAAAGTTCCCCCCGGCAATCACCTTAGCCGCCTGGTTCATCTGCTCCAAGGGCCGGGTAATCCGCCGGGTAAAATAATACACCACCAAGGCGGCGATAATGACCACAAACAGCGACGAGCTCATCCAGCTCCGGTATACCCCGGCAATGCTGCCCTGAATGGTTGGCATGGATTTGGCCAAAAATATCCCGCCAAATACCTGCCCCTCCGACATCAGGGGATAGCCCACCGCCAGCGCGGTTTCTTGCAGCATTCCTCCAATTTGGCCCTGGGTGCTGACCATCTTGCCTTCCAGCACCGCCTGTACTGCCTCGTCGGTAATAGTACGGCCAATCCACTTTTCGTCCACCTGCTCCGAGGCGGCAAACAACCGGCCTTCTTCGTCCACCAGGATTACACTGATGCCGTTATAGTCGGTCAGCACCTGGATTTCTTTTTTTAAGTCCCCCAGATTGATAACCCCGGTGGAAAAGGCCGAGTTGTACCTTTCGGCCAGCTTTTGGGTTTGCAGAACCAGCGCTTTTTCCTGCCGCTCGAAATAATAGGTGGAAAACACCCGCAGCAGCCGGCCGGACATCAGCAAAAGCCCCAGCACCAAAATGGCCACGTACAGCAGCAGCTGCTTGGCAAACAGCGTTTTAATCCGCATCAATGGATCACCTCGAACTTATAGCCTACGCCCCGCACTGTCCGAATGCCCCAGGTTTTTTCCTCCCCCAGCTTTTCCCGAATGCGCTTAATGTGAACGTCCACCGTCCGGGTATCCCCGGGGTACTCGTACCCCCAAATCCGGTCCAGCAGCTGTTCCCGGGTAAACACCTGATTGGGATTCCGGGCCAAAAATTGCAATACCTCAAACTCCTTAAGGGGAAAATCCACCTGCTTGCCCCGGTAGGTCACGGTGTAGTTGGTGGAGTTAATCACCAGGTTTTCCAATACAATCTCATCCGACGGCGTTTCCTGTCCCTGCTCAAACCGGCGCAGCACCGCCTTCACCCGGGCCACCAGCTCCTTGCCGTCAAAGGGCTTCACCATATAGTCGTCGGCCCCCAGCTCCAGCCCCAAAACCTTATCGAACACATCGCCCTTGGCCGTCAGCATAATCACCGGGGTCTTGCTGAACTTCCGCAGCTCCCGGCAAATGCTATATCCATCCGTTCCCGGCAGCATCAAGTCCAAAACCAGCAGGTCGGGCCGGAACTCCCGGTAGGCGTCCAGCACCTCCCGGCCGTTATACACCTCCTTGGTTTCAAAGCCCTCTTTGTTTAGGTATAGGCTCACCAGCTCGGCAATGTGGCGGTCATCGTCCACCACCAAAACACGTTTCCGTTCGTTGTCCACAGTCTCCCCTCCTTGGGATGGGTTTTATTTCAATTCCACTACCGTTACGCCCATTTCGCCTTCGCCGAACAAGCCGGGGCGGAAGCTTTTGACCCGGGCGTTCTTCCGCAAATAGCTTTGCACCGCCGCCCGCAAAGCCCCGGTGCCCTTGCCGTGGATAATGGTCACGGTCTTAACTCCGGCCAAATAGGCGTCATCCAAATATTTATCCACAATCATCAGGCACTCGTCGGAGGTCATGCCCCGGCAATCGATGGACGAGGACACGGTTTCGGCCTTCCCCTGCCGTACATTCCGCAGTTTGGAACGCTCCGGCGGCCGGGAGGGCTGGCCGGTGGCTACCGCCAAATCGCTCAGCGGCACCTTAATCTTCATCAGGCTGGTCTGCACCAGCACCTCGCCCTTATTATCCGGCTCCGACAGGGCGGTACCCCGCTGGTCGAAGGACACAATGTACACGGCGTCCCCGGGCTTGGTGGTTTGTAAGGGTTGGTACCGGGCCTTCTTTTGAGCGGTCTGCTTTTCCACGTTTTCCGTAGCCTGGGCCAGCCCCTCCTTAATTTTGGCCCGGGCAGCGTTCATTTTGGCCTGATTGGCCCCGGCCCGGGCCTCCTTGTTGATTTCCTTAATCAGCCGGTCGGCGTCCTCCCGGGCCTGCTGATAGATTTGCCGGGCTTCCTCCTGGGCCTTTTGCAGCATTTTGTCCCGGCGCTCCTCCAGCCGGGCCTTTTGCTTCTCCACGTCCTTTTTCAGGGCTTCGGCTTCCTTCCGGTACTGCTCCGCCCGCTCCTGCTCCAGCACCACCGTTTTTTTGCTAATCTCCAAATCGGTGATAACGTCCTCGAACCGAACCTCCTCCTGGCTCACATAGCCCTGGGCCGCTGCAATGATTTCCTCCGGCAGGCCCAGCCGCCGGGAAATGGCAAAGGCGTTGCTTTTCCCGGGGATGCCGATAAGCAGCCGGTAGGTGGGCCGCAGGGTTTCCACGTCAAACTCGCAGCTGGCGTTTTCCACCCCCTCGGTGGAAAGCGCATACACCTTCAGCTCGCTGTAATGGGTGGTCACCGCCGTGCGGACGCCCCGGCGGCGCAAATGCTCAATCACCGCCATGGCCAACGCCGCCCCCTCCGTGGGGTCGGTCCCGGCCCCCAGCTCGTCGAAGAGCGCCAGCGCATTGTCGGGGGTACTTTCCAAAATCTCCACAATATTCTTCATATGGGAGGAAAAGGTAGAGAGGCTTTGCTCAATGCTCTGCTCGTCCCCAATGTCCGCATACACCTCGTCGAACACCGATAGGCTGGCGTGCTCCGCCGCCGGGATGTGGAGCCCCGCCTGCCCCATTAGGGTTAGCAGCCCCAGGGTTTTTAGCGCCACGGTTTTGCCGCCGGTGTTGGGGCCGGTGATAAGCAGGGTGGTAAAGTCCTTGCCCAAATAAATATGGATAGGCACCACCGTTTGGGGGTCCAGCAGCGGGTGCCGGGCCTTGTTTAAATCCACAATGCCCTTGCCGTTAAACTCCGGCTCGGTGCCGTTCATGGCCAGCGACAGGGCCGCCTTGGCAAACACAAAATCCAAATGGGTCACCACGTTCAGGGAGGCCTCCATCATAGGTGCCTCCTGGGCCACGGCCTCGGAAAGGGTTTTTAATATCTTTTCCACTTCCTGCTTTTCTTTGGCCTGTAGCTCCTTAATGCGGTTGTTTAGCTGCACCACGCCGAGGGGCTCGATAAACAAGGTGGAACCGGAATGGGACTGGTCGTGAACCATACCGGAAAAAGCGTTCCGATACTCCGCCCGCACCGGCACACAATACCGGTCGTTGCGGATGGTCACCACGTTATCCTGCAGCATGGTACGGTACGACGGGGAATTGATAATGGCATTCAGCTGGTCCTTCACCTTGTCCCCGGCGTTGCGGATGTCCCGGCGGACGCTGCGGAGCCCGGGGCTGGCATCGTCGGCCAACTGGGTCTCCGACAAAATGCACCGGGAGATTTCCCGCTCCAGCGCCGGAGCCGGGGTGATGAGGGCAAACTGCCCGTCCAACCGCTCGTAGCTTTCGTTTTTATTTTCGTGATAGGCATATTTTTTCAGCTTTTCACACACATACAAAAATTCGCCTATGGCCATCAAATCGGGAATGGACAAAATCCCGCCCATAGCCGCCCGCTTCAGCTGGGGCCGTACCTCCCGGATGCCGCCCAGGGGCAGGTTGCCCTTCCGCAGGGTCATAGCCACCGCCTCGGTGGTCTCCCGTTGGGCGTTATGAATCTCGTAATAATGGGTCATGGGAGAGAGGGCCTCGGCCTGCTCCTTCCCCATGGGGGATACGGCAAAGGAAACCAGGCGCTCCCGAATTTTATAAAATTCCAAAACTTTTAGGGCTTTTTCGTTCACGGAATACACCGCCTTTCTCTTGGTTTGGAGTATACCACAAAAAAGCCATACCCGAAAGGCATGGCTTCTTTCTTGTAAGAAATTTTTAATGTGCCAAAAACAATTCCCGGCTTACAGCACACAATACCGGTCCATATAGGCTTTCATGGCTTTCAGGCTGTCCTCGTGGCCGCCTTCCTCCGCCAGATAGTCGTACAAATCGGCCACCGTTACCAGCGCATGTACGGTTAGGCCAAACTCGTCCATTACCTCCTGCACCGCCGTGCGGCTGCCGGTCTGGCCCACCTCGCACCGGTTCACGGAAATAAACATATGCTCCACCCGCAGGTTTTCGGCAGCGCCCTTCAAAATGGGCATAACCTCCCGCACAGCCGTCCCGGCGGTAATTACGTCCTCGATGAGGATAACCCGGTCGCCGGCCTGGGGCTTGTAGCCCACCAGCGTGCCGCCCTCGCCATGATCCTTGGCTTCCTTCCGGTTAAAAAAGTAGGGCCGGTCAATGTCCTCCCGGCTGGCCAACGCCGCCGCCGTTACAGCCGCCAGCGGAATGCCCTTGTAGGCCGGGCCAAACATGGCGTCAAACTCGTCCCCCAGGGTATCCGCCACCAGCCGGGCATAAAAGCCCCCCAGGGCAAACAGCTGGCTGCCGGTAATGTAGTTGCCGGTGTTTACAAAATAGGGCGAAAGCCGGCCGCTTTTGGTTTTAAACTCCCCAAACCGCAGCACGTCGGCCCCCCGCATAAACCGGATAAATTCCTTTTTCTGTTCCGAAAGCATAAGCTTCCCCTTTCTTATACAATCCCCCGGATTTCATCCAGCGACGAAACCCCGGTCTGTTCCATGTAGGCGGCAATCCCCCGGGCCACCTTTACCGGCGCATAGGGGTCGGCAAACGAAGCGCAGCCCACCGCCACCGCCGTGGCCCCGGCCATAATAAACTCGATGGCGTCCTCCCCGGTGGCAATGCCGCCCATACCCAAAATGGGCAGCGACGTAGCCTGGGCCACCTGATAGACCATGCGGACGGCCACCGGCAAAATCCCCGGGCCGGAGTACCCGCCAATCTTCCGCTGCAATACCGCTTTTTTGCGGTAAATGTCAATCTTCATGCCTTGTAGGGTGTTGATGAGGGACAGGCCGTCGGCGCCTCCGGCTTCCGCCGCCCGGGCAATCTCGGTAATGTCCGTCACATTGGGGGTCAGCTTGACCAAAAGCGGCCGGTGGGCCACCGCCTTCACCTCCCGCACCACCTGCTCCACGGTGTGGGGGTCGGTGCCAAAGGCCAGCCCGCCCTCGGCCACGTTGGGGCAGGAAATGTTCAGCTCCAGCAGGTCTACGTCCGCCCCCCGGAGCTTTTCCGTTACCCGGACGTACTCCGGCAGGGAATGTCCGCAAATGTTTACAATAACTTTCGTATCAAATTGCCGCAAAAAGGGCAGGTCGTTGGCCAAAAAATAGTCCACGCCGGGGTTTTGCAGGCCGATGGCATTGAGCATCCCGCCCTTTACCTCCGCCACCCGGGGGGTAGGGTTGCCGTTCCAGGGCACATCGGAAACGCCCTTCACCGTGACGCCGCCCAGCAGCCCCAAATCGAAAAACTCGGCAAACTCCCGGCCAAAGCCAAAGGTGCCCGAGGCCGTGACCACCGGGTTTTTCAGCTCCACCCCGCACAATTTCACACGGGTATCACACATCCCACACGACCTCCTTTGCCGCAAATACCGGGCCGTCCTTGCACACCTTCCGGTAGGTAACACCCGTCCCGCTCTCGTCCCGGACGGGAATCACACAGCCCACGCACACGCCAAAGCCGCAGGCCATCCGTTCCTCCATGGAAATCTGGGCGTCGGGCCGCAGCGCCGCCAGCGCCCGGAGCATGGGCCGGGGCCCGCAGGCATACACCGTGTACCCCGCCTGGGCCAAAACCGGCCGGGCCAGCTCCACCGCATTGCCGCAAAAGCCGACCGACCCATCGTCGGTGGCAAGGTGGACGGTGCAGCCCACCCGTTCAAATTCCTCCGCCAAAAACGGCTGGGAGCGAAAGCCCAAAAATACCTGCTTTTCGCCGGAAAGGCGGCGGGCCAGCCCCAGCAGCGGGGGAGCGCCAATGCCCCCCGCTACCAGAATGTGCTTCTCCCCTATGGGCGCAAAGCCGTTGCCCAACGGCCCCAACAGCCGCAGGCTCTCCCCGGCCTGTTTTTTCGATAAAGCTTTGGTTCCGGCGCCTACGGCCTGATACACCAGCCGCAGCACCCCGTTTTCCAGCTCGCAAATACTAATGGGCCGGGGCAGCATATGGGCGCCGTCGTCCAAATATACCTCCACAAACTGGCCGGGCCGGGCCGCCCCGCAAATGCCGGGGGCCGCCAGCCGCAGGTCAAAAATCCCCGGGGCCAGCTCCGTATGGTGCAAAACGTTTGCTATCTCAATCTGTTTCATCAGTGGATATCCCCCAGCGGAATCACATCAATGGTTTCGGTCGTAATATCGCTTTCCATGGTAGCAATCATGGCGCTCAGCGTATCCAGGGAGGTCATCAGGTGGACGGAGCACTCCGCCGCCACCCGGCGAATCTTAAACCCGTCGCTGGTGGCCACGTTCCCCTTGTTGGGGGTATTCACAATCAGGTCGATGATGCCGCTGCGTATCACGTCCAGCACGTTGGGCACGCCTTCGCTGATTTTTTTCACCACGGACACGCCCTCGATGCCGTTCTCCCGCAAAAACTTCGCCGTACCCTGAGTAGCCAGGAACCGGTAGCCCAGCGCCTCCAGCCGCCGGGCCAGGGGCAAAAATTCCGGCTGGTCGTAGGGCTTGATGGTAACCAGTGCCAAGCCGTTGCGCTTCAGGGCCATCGCTCCGGAGGCCACAAAGCCCTTAAACATGGCTTCGGCCAGGTTGTGGCCCACCCCCAGCACCTCGCCGGTGGAACGCATTTCGGGCCCAAGGCTCACTTCCACCTGGGGCAGCTTTTCGGTGGAGAACACCGGCACCTTGACGCACACATAGTCGGGAGTGGGGCAAATGCCGCTGCCATAGCCCAGCTCCTTTAAGGTAGAGCCCAGCATGACCTTGGTGGCAATGTCCACAATAGGCACCCCGGTGACCTTGCTGATGTAGGGCACCGTCCGGCTGCTCCGGGGGTTTACCTCGATAATGTACAGCTCGCCTTCGTACTCAATAAACTGGATGTTGACCATACCGATGACTTCCAGCGCCAACGAAATGTTCTTGGTCACTTCCATAATCTGCTGCTGGATGTATTCGGACACATGCTGGGGCGGGTAAATGGAGATACTGTCTCCGGAGTGTACCCCGGCCCGCTCCAAATGCTCCATAATGCCGGGGATGAGGACGTCGGTGCCGTCGCAAATGGCGTCCACCTCCAGCTCCCGGCCCGACAAATACCGGTCGATAAGCACCGGGTTTTCCTTGTCCTTTTCAAAGGCCGCCTTCAGGTATTTGATAAGCTGCGGTTCCTCGTAGGTAATCTCCATGCCCTGACCGCCCAATACATAGGACGGCCGTACCAGCACAGGATAGCCCAGCTTCCGGGCGGTATCCACGCCCTCCTGAATGCTCCACACGCCCCGGCCCTTGGGCCGCCGGATGTTCAGCTTTTCCAGCAGCTCGTCGAACTTCTCCCGGTCCTCGGCTGCGTCAATCTGCTCCGGGCTGGTGCCGTAAATGGGGATGTTCATTCGCCGGAAGAATTTGGCCAGCTTAATGGCGGTTTGGCCGCCAAACTGCAAAATCACGCCGTCGGGCTGCTCCTTTTCCACCACGTTCAGCACGTCCTCCTCCGTCAAGGGCTCAAAGTACAGCTTGTCGGAGGTGTCGAAATCGGTGCTGACGGTTTCGGGGTTGTTGTTGATGATGATGGTCTCGATGCCCATGCGCTTTAAGGCCAGCACGCTATGGACGGAGCAATAGTCGAACTCAATCCCCTGCCCAATCCGGATGGGGCCGCTGCCAATCACAATCACCTTCTTTTGGGCGCTGCGTACCGCCTCGTCAAACTCGTCGTAGGTGGAATAGTAGTAGGGGGTCACCGCCTCGAATTCCCCGGCGCAGGTATCTACCATCTTAAACACCGGCAAAATCCCCAGCTCTTTCCGCCGTTCGTAAATATCCTGAGCGGTGCAACCCAGCAGCTGGGCCATGCCCTGATCGGCAAAGCCCATTTTTTTGTAGGCCCGCAGGGTGGCCTCGTCCAAATCGGCAAGCTGCATGGTCTTTAAGGCTTCCTCCCAATCCACAATGCGCTTAATTTTGTGGAGGAAGAACTTATCCATCCCGGTGATTTCGGCGATTTTGTCCACCAAATATCCCCGGCGCAGCATTTCCGCCACGTCGAAGAGCCGCTCGTCGTCGGGGTGTACCGCCCGTTTCCGCAGCTCGG
>CAKTER010000043.1 GCA_934552695.1 uncultured Eubacteriales bacterium | reverse complement strand
CCCCGAAAGCCCGGAGGCCCCGGATTTTGTAAAGCAATACGTTCGCTACGGAGCCAGCCCCCGGGCGGCCCAGGCGCTTATGGAGGTAAGCCGGATTTTTGCCCTATTGGCGGGCCGGTTTAATGTGGCGTTTGAGGACGTGCGGGCAGCGGCCCACCCGGTTTTGCGCCACCGGCTGTTTTTAAACTTCGAGGGCCTGGCCGAGGGGCTTTCCCCCGATGCCCTCATTGACCGGCTGCTGGCGGAGGAGTTGCCATGAGCGGGCTTTCGGAGCAGCTGACCCGGGACTATTTGGCCCGGCTGGAGGCCTTGGTGCTGGAAAGCCGGAAGCGGCTGAGCGGCGGCGGGTATGCCGGAATGCGGCGGTCTACGGCCAAGGGTGGATCGGTGGAGTTTTCCGATTTCCGGGAATATGTCCCCGGGGATGACCTGCGGCGCATCGACTGGAACGGAGCGGCCCGGTTCGACCGGCTGTATATTAAGCTGTTTTTGGAGGAACGGCAGCTGACGGTGA
This sequence comes from uncultured Eubacteriales bacterium, assembly GCA_934552695.1. Classification (GTDB taxonomy): domain Bacteria; phylum Bacillota; class Clostridia; order Lachnospirales; family Anaerotignaceae; genus CAKTER01. Next base: position 9,930 of record CAKTER010000043.1, on the reverse strand, counting down.
ATGTGGTGCTGGACACCAGCGCTTCCATAGGGGCGGCGGCAGACAAGGCAGCGGCGCAAAAGCTGTGGGCGGCGTCCCTGGCGTTTTTGACCTTGAAGGGGGCCGACCGGCTGAACCTGTATGCCTGCGGCGGCGAAAGCAAGGCGCTGGAGGGGGTGACCTCCCGGCAAAACCTGCCCCGGGCGGTGGATTTTTTGGACGGGCTGACCTATGCCGGGGGCACCCGGCTTTCGGAAAGCTTACAGGGGCTGGCCGGGCAGCTGCGGCCCGGGGGCCTGACGCTGGTGTTTTCCGACTTCTTTTCGGAGGACGGGGTGCGGGATGGGCTGCTGGCCTTGCGAAAACGGCGGCAGGACGTGGTTTTGGTGCAGGTGCTGGGGGAAGAAGAACGGCGGCCGGCGCTTTCCGGCGCCCTGCGGCTGGTGGATGCCGAAACCAAGGGAGCGGTGGATTTGGAGCTGACCCCGACGGTGCTTGCGGCCTACGAGGAAAACCGCCGGGCCTACGAGAGCCAGCTGGCAACCCTGTGCCGGGAGTTGGGAGCGGGCTTTGCCTCCCCCGATGGCCGGGATGGCCCGTTTTTGGCCCTGCGGCAGATTTTGCAGGCCGAAAGCCGGGTGTGACCGAAAAAACACAAAAAATAAGCCCGTTGGCCTCCCTTTGCGGAGAGACCAGCGGGCGTTTTTATTTCACTCAGCGAATGTGCCGGGCTTCCAGATAATAGCGCTTATCCCGGGCCTCCCCCATAGAAAAGGTTTTCCGGGGCAGGGAGCCGTCCTGCAATACCGAGGGAAAAAGGTCCTCCTTTTTCATCCCGGCAAACAGCAGCGACACGGTGTTTTCCCGGCGGGAAAGCTCCCGGGCGGTGTCCAGCCCGTGGATGTAGTCCAGCCGGGCTTCGGGGTGCCGGGGCAGGTAAGCGTCCAAAAAGTTTTGCACGGTGCCGACCGCTAAGCTATGGGTGGGGTGGGCTACGGTCACAATGGCCTCCTCATTCCCAAAGGTCAGGGTGACGGTCTGGGCGGGATGAGGGCCTTGCTGGGCAGCGGCATAGGCAGAAAAATCGGCCAGCAGCCGGGCGGGCTCCAGCCCGAACACGGTACGGTAAATGGGTTCGAACTCCAAAGCGTCGCTGTGGAGGTTTACCAGCTCACACAGGGCGTAGCGGGCGGGATGGACGGCGGCCTCCTCCGGGGTCAGGCCCCGGCATACCTCCTCGTAGGCGGCTTTGGCGCTGGCCAGCGAGTGGTTGCCGTCGCCCATGGCATAGGGCATGGGGCTGGTAGAAAGCCCATACTTTTTCTGCATGGCTTCCGGCGTAGCCAGAGCCTCCAAAGCAGCCATAATACGGGCCTGTTCTGCCGGGCTGACCAAGTACCCGGCGATGTGGCCGCCGTCCAGCATCAAATCAAACTCGTATAGCTTTTGAAACGTATTCTTTTGGGCGGCCAGCGGCTCCAAAATGCCTCGCTCCGGGTCATCCATCAAAAGCATCACATGGGGCAGCTCCAGCACAGCGTCCCGCCGGATGGCCACCCGGGGTGGGATACGCTCCAGCACCGTACCCTCGGTAGCCCGGATTTGGGCGTTGGATTGGGCTTCGTAGCTGTATTCCCGCAAATCGACGCAGCCGATGAGCCCCTGCCGCAGCACACCGGTGTTCAGGTGACGCTCCACATAAATCAGAGACTGGGGATAGGCGGTGAACAGGGACCGGTCGTATTCCCGCATGGTTTGGTTGATTTTCTCGATGGCAGCGGGGGTATCCTCCCGGCCCAGCTTGCTTTCGGGCAGGATTAGGTTCAGGGTGGAGGGGGCGCTGCCCACCAAAGCGGCGGCGGCCTCCCAATATTCCGGCTCGGAGGTGAACTGGTCGCAGGCAATTACCGACCATTTTTGCCAATCCTCCGGAGCGGTGAGGCGGGGCAGTAAAATATCGGCGGGGTAAAAGGGTTGGGGCATAGCAATTCCTCCTTTATCGGTGGGGCCCGCAGGGGCCGAAATGGCAAATAGTTGAAAAGTGATAGCTTAATTATCACAGATTCTATCACAGAGTGGGTGGCGTGACAACGGGAAAATATCAAAGTGCTTAGGCGATGAGAATTATTTGCAATTTTCTTAAAAATTTAATATAATGAAGCGATAAGGACGGTGAAACTATGCGGGTTGGTTTTTTGGGCCCACAGGGGACGTTTTCGGAGCAGGCGGCGCAGCTCTACACCCGGGATGTGCCGGGGGTGGAATTGCAGATGTACCATACCATCCCTCAGGTGGTGGACGCCGTGCAGGCCGGGGAATTGGACGAGGGCGTGATTCCTTTTGAAAACTCTATCGAGGGCACGGTGACCAGTGCCATTGACACGCTGATTTTCCATGCGGAGCTGTATATTAAGGCCGAGGTGGTTATTGCTGTGGAGCAATGCCTGTTGGGCCGGGGCCCCCGGCCGGAGCGGGTGGAACGGATTTTGTCCCATCCCCAGGCCTTGGCCCAGTGCCGGGAGTTTTTGCACTGGCGCTATCCCGACGCCGAACAGATTCCGGTGAGCTCGACGGCGGAGGCTGCCCGGCTGGTCGCAGCGGGAGAACCCCATGCGCTGGCGATTGCCCCCCGGAGAGCGGCGGATGTGTATGGGCTGACCATGTGGGAGCAGGGGATTGAGGATGACCACAGCAACCAGACCCGGTTTGTGGTGGTGACCCGGACGCCTTCGCCGGTAACGGCGCAAAAGACCAGCCTGGCCTTTTCTACGGACAACCGGCCCGGTGAGCTGTATCGGGTGTTGGATATTTTTTGTATTTGGAATGTCAACATGACGAAGATAGAGTCCCGGCCCAGCAAGATTAAGCTGGGAACCTATGTGTTTTTTGTGGATTTGGAAACCGAAAACGCCCAAGATATGGAAGACGCTTTAAAAATGGTGGCCCGGAAAACCACATTTTTTAAATATCTGGGGTCGTATCCGGTCTATTCGGCCAAAGGGTGAGAACATGAACGATAAAAAACGAATGACCCGGTACAGTACGCTGGCGGCGCTGCTGGTGATAGGCATTGTGCTGGCTATTTTTACCTCACCGGTGTATTGCATTTTGACCCAGGCAGTGGGCTTGTTGCTGTTGGTGGTGTCCTGGTCCATCCGCAGCGGGGAGGACAAGGCGGAGACAGCCCCCGACCCGGTGGAAATGGCCGACCTGCGGGTGCCCGACAATATGCCCCTGCCTTACGCAGTCGTCAGCGGCGAGGGCGGTGTGCTGCGGGCCAATCCGGCGTTTTGGGCCCTGTGCGGCGGGGAAAGCCGGGATGGGGCGGCGCTGGAAGAGCTGCTGCCCGGGCTGGAACGGGAGCTGGCCGAGCAGGTATGGCGGCAGGGCGGAAAAACCTACCATGTGTACCAAAAAACCTCGTTTGTAACCAAGGACGGCCGGCCTACCGGAAACCAGGTGGAGACCCTGTGTTTTGTGGACATTAGTGATTTGGGCGGCCTGAAGCAGGCTTTGGTGGAGGAGAGGACAGCGGTGGGGCTGGTCTATATCGACAACTACGACGAGGCGGTGGCCACGGTGGATGACAGCCGGGTGCCCCTGCTGACGGCCCTCATCGACAAGCGGCTTTCGGATATGATGGAAAAGTCCGGCGGCATTTGCAAAAAGCTGGAAAAAGACCGGTATTTATGCCTGATTTCTACCCAGAGCCTGAACGAGTTCCGGCAGAAGCGGTTCGAGATTCTGGCGGATATTCGCAACATTAAGGTGGGGGACCACATCCCCGTGACTCTCAGCGTCGGCTTTGGCCTAAACCCCGAGGGGCTATTGGTTTCCCAGCGAGACGCCCGGTCGGCGGTGGATTTGGCCTTGGGCCGGGGCGGCGATCAGGCCGTGGTAAAGGAAAACGACAAGCTGTATTTTTATGGCGGCAAAAGCGGCGAGGTGGCCCACAACGCCCGGGTACGGGCCCGGGTGAAGGCCGACGCCTTTTTGGAGCTATTGCGGGAGTCGGACGTGGTATTTGTCATGGGCCACCAGCGGGCGGACTTCGACAGCCTGGGCTCGGCCCTGGGCGTATACCGCATGGCCCAAATGGTGGGGAAGCCCTGCTATATTTTGATGCAGACGGCGGCCAGCGGGCTGGAACGCTTACAGGCGCAAATGGCAGCCGACCCGGAGTATAAGGGCATTTTTTTGACCGTGCGCGAGGCGCTGGAAAAGCTGACGGAAAACAGTCTAACGGTGGTGGTGGATACCCACATCCCCGAAATGGTGGATTGTCCCCGGCTGCTGGAGGATTGCCGCCGGGTGGTGGTATTGGATCATCATCGGAAAAGCGTGTCGTTTATCGACAAGGCGGTGCTGGTGTATCACGAGCCCTATGCCTCGTCCACGGCGGAGCTGGTTTCGGAAATGCTCCAATATCAGGGCGAGCGGGTACATTTAAAGCGTCTGGAGGCCGATGCCCTGCTGGCCGGGATGACGGTGGACACCCGGAATTTTTCGGGCAAAACCGGCGCCATCACCTTTGAGATTGCCGCTTACCTCAAACGGCAGGGGGCCGACGGGGTGCGGGTGCGGAAGCTGTTGCAAAGCGACCTGGTCTCGTGCAAGCTGCGGGCCCGGGCGTTGGAAACGGCGGAGCTGTATATGGGCAAGGTGGCGCTGGCCCTGTGCCCCGAAGAGCCGGAGGCGACGCCGGTGCTGGCGGCCAAAACCGCCGACGAGCTGTTGGATGTCAGCGGGGTTTCGGCCTCGTTTGTCCTGTGCCGGGCCGACGATACGGTGTATGTCAGCGCCCGGTCGCTGGGAGAACCCAACGTGCAGGTCATTATGGAGACCCTGGGCGGCGGCGGACACCAGACCGTAGCCGGGGGGCAGTTCCCCGGAAAAACCATGGAGGAAGTCAAAACCATGCTGCAAGAGGCAATTGCCGAGCATTTAAAAGAGGAGGAATAAACCATGAAAATGATTTTATTGCAGGACGTAAAGAATGTAGGGAAAAAGGGGCAGGTTATCAACGCCAGCGATGGCTATGCCAAAAACTTTTTGCTGCCCAAAAAGCTGGCGGTAGAAGCCACCAAGGCCAACTTGAACGACCTGGCCCTAAAGGAAAAATCCGACGCCCGGCGGCGGCAGGAGGAGCTGGAGGAGGCCCAGGCTTTGGCGAAGCAGCTGGAAAGCGTTACGGTGAAAATCCCCGTCCGGCTGGGCGAAGGGGGCAAGCTGTTTGGCTCTGTTACCAACAAGGAAATAGCCGCCGGGCTGGAAGCTCAGACCGGGCTGGCCGTAGACAAAAAGAAAATTGTGGTAGACGGGCCTTTTAAGGCCATTGGGCCTGCCGAGGTGGCGTTAAAGCTGCACCCCCAGGTGGCGGCTAAGCTGAAGATTGAGATTGTAGAGGGCTAAGCGGTTCTCAGCGGAAGGAGGGATGACCCATGGAAGAACAGAAGGAGACCCGGCCCAGCGAAACACCGGAGTCCCGGGTTTTTCAGCGCATTCCCCCTCATAGCTTGGAGGCGGAGGAAGCGGTGCTGGGGGCCATGTTTTTGGACGAGGACGCCGTGTATGCCGCTATGGAACTGCTGAAGCCCGAGGATTTTTACCGGGCCGACCATCGGATTTTGTTCGAGACCATTGTTGAGCTGCAGATGACGGGGCAACCGGCGGATATTATTCTGGTTAAGGAAAAGCTGGAAGAAAAAAAGCTGTTCGAGCAGGTGGGGGGCGCCCGGGGGCTGGCCGAGGTGGCCGCTTCGGTAGGGAATTCCTCCAACGTGCGGAACTATGCCAAAATCGTGGCCGAAAAATCCCTGCTGCGGAAGCTGATTAAGGCGGCGGACAAAATTCAGGAAATGGGCTACGGAGGGGATGTCTCGGCCCAGCGGGCGCTGGAACAGGCGGGCAAGCTGGTGTTTGACGTGGCCGAGGATCGGGGCGGCGGCGAGTTTGCCCATGTCCGGGACGTAGCGGTGCAGGCATTTGAGCGCATTGAGCAGGTGTACCAGAACAAGGGGAGGGTCACCGGCGTGGCCACCGGGTTTGTGGATTTTGACCAGAAAACAGCGGGCTTGCAGCCCTCCGACCTGATTTTGGTGGCGGCCCGGCCTTCTATGGGAAAAACGGCCTTTGTGCTGAACATTGCGCAAAATGCCGCCATCCGGGGCGGGGTGCCTACGGCGATTTTTAGCCTGGAAATGTCCCGGGAGCAGCTGGTGAACCGGATGCTGTGCGCCGAGGCGGGCATTGATGCCCAAAAAATGCGGACGGGTGATTTGGGCGAAAATGACTGGCCCGAACTGATTCGGGCTATGGGGCCCCTGGCGGAAGCGCCCATTTATATCGACGATACCCCGGCGGTTTCGCCTATGGAGATTCAGTCGAAGTGCCGCCGCTTAAAAATGGAAAAGGGCCTGGGGCTGGTCATCATCGACTATATGCAGTTGATGAGCGCCGATGGGAAAAATCCTTCCCGCCAGCAGGAAATCTCTGAAATTTCCCGGTCGTTGAAGGCGCTGGCCCGGGAAATTGACGCTCCGGTTATTGCCCTGTCCCAGTTATCCCGGGCCTGCGAGCAGCGGAGCGACCACCGGCCGATGCTTTCGGACTTGCGGGAAAGCGGCGCCATTGAGCAGGACGCCGACGTGGTAGCCTTTTTGTATCGGGACGAGTATTATTTCCCGGACTCGGAGCATAAAAATGAAGCCGAGCTGATTATTGCCAAGCAGCGGAATGGCCCTACGGGAACGGTGCATTTGGCCTGGCTGGGCCAGTATACCCGGTTTGGAAATTTATTAAAAGAGGACTACAGCGCCTAAGCCGGCAATGGATTTATAGTTTCAACGAAAGAACGGTAGCAGAAGGAATTCTGCTACCGTTTTGTGATGATAGGGAGAAACGATGCGGCAAGGCAGGCCGAAGCCAATCTATACGGGGCACGCCAGGAGGGCTTCGGCGGAAATGGTACGGAGAAAGCAGCTAAAAAATTCAAGCAAAGAAAAGAAACGCCTCGGCATGGCCTGTTTGATAAAACGGCTTACAGAGCATCCACTTCGGCCAGCCACCGGGCGCTGACGGCGTCGCTGGGCATACGCCAATCGCCGCGGGGAGACAGGTTGATGGTGCCGACCTTGGGCCCGTCGGGCAGGCAGGAGCGCTTGAACTGCTGGGTAAAGAAGCGGCGGTAGAAGTTTCGCAGCCATTTCAGCAGAGTGGCCCGGTCGAATTCCCCGGCAAAGGCATTTTGGGCCAGGAACAAAATTTTGGCCGGAGAAAACCCATACCGGACAACATAGTAAAGGTAAAAATCGTGAAGCAGATAGGGGCCTACCAGCTCTTCGGTTTTTTGCTGGATGTTCCCGTTGGCATCGGGCGGCAGCAGCTCGGGGCTCACCGGTGTAGCCAAAATATCCCGCAGAACCTCACTGCCCCGCTCGCTCAATGCACCGGATTCGGCAACCCAGTCTACCAAAACCCGCACCAGCGTTTTGGGAACGCCGGAATTGACCCCGTACATCGACATATGGTCGCCGTTGTAGGTGGCCCAGCCCAGTGCCAGCTCCGATAAATCGCCGGTACCGACGACCAAGCCATTGGTCTGGTTGGCAAGGTCCATCAAAATCTGGGTACGCTCCCGGGCCTGGGAGTTTTCGTATACGATGTTGTGATTGGCCGGGTCGTGGGCAATGTCTCGGAAGTGCAGTTCCACAGCCGGGCCAATGGGAATTTCCCGGATGGTGACGCCCAGGGCCTCCATGAGGAGTAGGGAATTTTGATAGGTGCGGTCGGTGGTGCCAAAGCCGGGCATAGTGACGGCGGTAATCCGTTTGCGGTCCCAGCCCAAAAAGTCGTGAGCCTTTACGGCTACCAGCAGCGCCAGCGTGGAGTCCAGCCCGCCGGAAATGCCGATGACAGCGCTTTCGGCATGGGTGTGGGACAGACGCCGGGCCAGGGCCGCCACCTGAATGTTGAAAATATCCGAGCAGCGCTGGGCCCGCCGGGCGTCGGCCCGGGGAATAAAGGGCTGGCTGGGGACGGTGCGGGCCAGGGGCACAAAGCTGCAAGGAGCCAGAGTAAAGGGAATGTGCCGGAAGGCCGGGGTGCCGTCTTGGGCAAACCCGGGGTTTTTGCGGCGGTTAAACAGCATGGCTTCGGTGTCGATGTCGGCGTAGACCAGCTCACTGTTTAAGGAAAAACGAGGGGTCTCGGCCAGCAGGCTGCCGTTTTCGGCCAGCAGGCAATGCCCACTGAACACCGTATCCTGGCTGCTTTCCCCCAAACCGGCGGAAGCGTAAGCATATCCGGCCAAGCAGCGAGCAGATTGCTGGGCGACCAAAGTTTTGCGGTATTCGTCTTTTGTAGCCAGTTCGTTGCTGGCGGATAAATTCAACAGCAGAGTGGCCCCGGCCAGGGCTTGATAGGAGCTGGGAGGGATGGTGACCCAAAGATCCTCGCAAATTTCCACCCCAAGGCAAACCGAAGGCTCGTCCTCTGCCGCAAACAATAGGTCGGTGCCAAAGGGGACGGTTTGGCCGCACAGAGAAATGGCCGGAGGGGTATTCTCGCCCCCGGAGGAGAACCAGCGTTTTTCGTAAAACTCTCCGTAATTGGGTAAATGGGTCTTGGGGACAGCCCCCAAAATATGCCCACTTTGCATGAGAACGGCGGCGTTATACAGGCGCTGTCCTACCGAAACCGGCATACCCAGCGCTAAAACCATAGAGGAAGCGGCAGTTTCTTCTAATATATAAGCCAAAGCCGTTTCGGCTGCCTGCAACAGCGTGGCCTGAAAAAATAAATCGCCGCAGGTGTAGCCGGTCAGGCTGATTTCGGGAAATACCAGAACCTGCACCTGCTTGGCCTCGGCCTGGCGGAAAACGGACAAAATTTCCCGGGCGTTTTCGGTGCAGTCAGCCAGAGTCAGCCGGGGGGAGGCAACGGCAGTGCGTACAAAACCAAACATAATTTCACTCCTTAAAACTTACGGAACAGCCCGATGACCAACCCCAGAATTTCGACCTCCCGCACGATAATGGGGGACATGGTCTCGTTTTCGGGCTGTAGGCGGATAAACCCATTTTCCCGGTAAAAGCGCTTTACCGTCACATAGTCCTCTAACAAAGCCACAACAATATCCCCGTTTTTGGCACTTTGCTGGCGCTTTACCAAAATCAGGTCTTTGTCGAAAATACCGGCTTCAATCATGCTGTCGCCACGGACCCGCAGCATAAAAACCTCTTCATTGGGAACGTATTCTACAGGAAGAGGGAAGGTGTCCTCAATGTTTTCCACAGCCAAAATGGGTGTACCGGCCGTAACGGTACCGACGATGGGCACATCCACCATTTCCCGCTGCGGCGGGGCTGCCTCCCGTTCATCCAAAATTTCGATGGCCCGCGATTTGGCGCCGCCTCCCCGGCGAATGTAGCCCTTTTCCTCCAGCCGGGACAGGTGCCCGTGGACGGTGGAAGGGGAGGAGAGCCCCACAGCCTCGCAAATTTCCCGAACCGAAGGGGGATAGCCCTTTAAATGGACCTGCTCTTTTAAAAAGTCCAGGATTTGTTCCTGCTTTTTGGATAAGTCGTTCAAAAAAAACACCTCGCAGTTTTATCTGTACTTATCTTAACACACGGGAATCGGGAAGTCAAACCTTTGTTCGCAAAAAGTCGAAAAATCTCTTGACAAAGAATAAATGTTCGATTATTATGAATCCATAACGAACGAATATTCGATAAAATTTTGCGGGGGGTATGCTCGATGAGACGGGGGAAACGGATTCTGTTTGTACTTATGGTTTTGGGGATGGTTTTGGGAGCGACTCGTCTGGTTCCCGGTGAATCGCAAAACGCAGAGCCTGCCGTTTACTATCAGGAGGTATTGATTCGTAGCGGGGACACGCTTTGGTCGCTGGCCGAGGCTTATAACCGCAGTTCTATGTCTACCAAAGAC
>CAKTER010000042.1 GCA_934552695.1 uncultured Eubacteriales bacterium | reverse complement strand
GAACTGGCACCATACGGGCTTCTCCAGGATGCCTCTCTCCACATAGGAGCGGGCGATGGTCAGCATACCTTCGTCGAAGATTTCAACTTCGGGACGGATGCCCTTTTCCTTGTAAATCTTGGCCAGATCCTGCAGGAAAGCGGCGGAGTTCTCGAAGGTCCACATCATATCCCAGTTGAAGGTGTCGATGTCGTAGGAGCCTACTTCGATGCCGGGAACGGTCAGGAAGTGCTCTTTCCGGGTCTCTTCGGTAGCCTTGGCATCACCGGAAGAGGTGCAGTTGATGATAACGTCGCAATCCTCGTGAGCGCGAATCAGCTTCACGGTCTCAGCGAACTTTTTGGCGTCCATGGTGCCCATGGCGTTCTCGTCGCGCATATGCAGGTGAACGACGGCGGCGCCTTCCTTCCAGCAGGCGTAAGCGTCATCGGCGATCTCCTGAGGAGTCACAGGTACATTGGCATTCTTGGCTTTGGGAGTCAGGGCCCCAGTCAAAGCTGCCGAAATGATAACTTTGTTTCCCATAAATAATCTCTCCTTTTCTGTTCTGTCCTCGCTTACCATGAAATGGCTTACAGTACGACTTCGTCTGCCTCCGACCAGGCATTCTGATCATACAAATATATGTAGCAGCAGCCCCAAAGGGCATTCTGCAGCATATCCACATAAAAAATTCACAACTGCGTTTTAATTCTAGCATATTGATTTGCCATTTTCAACATTTTTTTTATCTTTGCCCTCCCCTTTTCAAGGGATACGGGAAAACTCTGCCAAAGCCCCCACTGCCCTCTTCTTGTTCCAAATTCCCAAAAATACGCTGCATCTCCCGATTTTTTGCGCTCAAAGGGCGGCAAAATTTCATCTTTGACTTGTCACCGACTTTTTCTTGGTATATAATGAGTTGAAGTTTTTATAAGTAATAGCTTACAAAAACTGGCTTACACTTACTATTTTTATGGAGGAATGTTTTATGAGAGAAGCAGTAGTCGTTGCTTACGGGAGAGCTCCCGTTACCCGTTCCCGCAAGGGCGGTCTGGCCTTTACCCACCCCGTGGAATACGGCGCACAGGTTCTGAAGGGCGTTCTGGCTAAGGTTCCCCAGATCAAACCCGAGGATATCGGCGACGTAATCGTAGGCTGCGCTATGCCCGAAGGCCCCATGGGCTACAACATGGGCCGCGTTATCGTAAAGCGCGCCGGCCTGCCCGACTGCGTAACCGCTCAGACCATCAACCGTTTCTGCTCTTCCGGTCTGCAGGCTATCGCCACTGCCGCCAACGCCATCATGGCCGGCCAGGAAGATATTATGGTTGCCGGTGGCTGCGAGACCATGACCATGGTTCCCATGGGCAGCAACACCAAAGAAAGCGACCTGGATCCCTGGATGCTGAAGCACAATCCCGAGGCTTATATGCCCATGGGCCTGACCGCTGAGAACGTAGCCGCCAAGTACGGCGTAACCCGTCTGGAAATGGAACAGATGGCCGTGGAAAGCAATGCCAAGGCCGCTGCCGCCATCGAAAACGGCGAGTTCGACAGCCAGATCATCCCCATCGAGACTGTTGACGGCGAGGGCAACCCCGTTGTGGTAAAGATGGACGACGGCGTTCGCAAAGGCACCAACCTGGAAGGCCTGGCCGCTCTGAAGCCCTGCTTCAAGCCCGACGGCGTTGTGACCGCTGCTACCTCTTCTCAGACCAGCGACGGCTGCGGCTTCGTGGTTCTGATGTCTAAAGAGAAGGCCGAAGAAATGGGTATTAAGCCCATCGCCAAGTTTGTTGGCTTTGCTCTGGGCGGCGTACCTGCCGAGCTGATGGGCATTGGCCCCATCGAGGCGGTTCCCAAGGTCCTGAAGAAGACCGGCCTGAAGATTGAGGATATGGACGTGATTGAGCTGAACGAGGCTTTTGCCGCTCAGGCTATCCCCGTCATCAAGATTACCGGCATGGACAAGGCCAAGGTTAACCCCAACGGCGGCGCTCTGGCTCTGGGTCATCCTCTGGGTGCTACCGGCGCCAACCTGACCTGCAAGGCTCTGGCTTACCTGGAGAAGCATGGCGGCAAGTACGCCATGGTCACCATGTGCATCGGCGGCGGCATGGGTGCTGCCGGTATCTACGAGATGCTGTAAGCTTTCCTTACATTATATTAACTCCTTTGGCTCTGCGGCTTGCCGCAGAGCCTTTTTGATTTAACCGGTTCCGAAACGGAAGATGGGAAGAAAAAAAAGAAAAGAGCAGTCCCCCGCTCTTTTCCATCCTCCCTGGGGAGGCTGCTATGTAGCCTTTAAAACCGGCTGTTCTCCCGGATGAACCGGTCGTGAACGGCCGCCATCCCCCGATCCAGCTCCTTGGCATCAATCAGCACCGAAATCCGGATTTCGGAGGTAGAAATCATCATAATGTTGATTCCGGCGTCGTACAGCGCCTCAAACATGGTGCTGGCCACCCCGGCATTGGTTGCCATCCCCGAGCCCACAATCGAAAGCTTGGCTACGTTTTCGTTATGGTTCATCGCTTCAAAGCCCAACCGGGCCTTGTTCTTTTCCAGCGTATCCAGCGCCAGCTGCATATCGTCCCGGGCTACGGTAAAGGAAATATCCTTGGTTCCATCCCGGCCAATGGACTGCAAAATCACATCCACGCTGACCTTTTCCTTGGCCAGAGCCGAAAAAATTTCATAGGCCCGGCCCGGTTCATCCTTAATCCGCAGTAACGAAATCCGGGAAATATCGCTATCGCCTGCCACACCATTTACCAGCATCCGTTCCATGGTATCGTCTACCTCCTTCACCACCGTGCCTTCCGCCCGGGTCAGGCTGGAGCGCACCACCAAATTGACATTAAACTTTTTGGCCAGCTCCACCGAGCGGTTGTGGAGCACCTTCGCCCCCAACGTGGCCATTTCCAGCATTTCGTCGTAGCTGATTACATCCAGCTTTTTCGCATGCTTTACTACCCGGGGATCGGCCGTATACACACCGTCCACATCGGTATAAATCTCGCATAAATCCGCCTGTAGGGCTGCTGCCAGGGCCACCGCCGTGGTGTCGGACCCGCCCCGGCCCAGGGTGGTCACATCGTCGTACTTGTTCATGCCCTGGAACCCAGTCACAATCACAATATTATTCCGGGCCAGCTCCTGTTCCAGCCGCTGACTGCGGACATTTTTAATGCGGGCGTTACTGTAAGCCGCCGTGGTGTCAATCCCTACCTGCTCCGCATTCAGCGAAACAGCCGGATACCCCAGCTCGTGAATGGCCATCGCCATCAACGCCACCGAAATTTGCTCCCCCGTGGACAGCAGCATATCCATTTCCCGGCGGGAGGGGTTGGCCGAAATCTCCCGGGCCTTTTCAATCAGGTCGTCGGTGGTATCCCCCTGAGCCGAAAGTACCACCACCACCTGATTCCCGGCTTTATACGTTTCCACAATGCGGTTGGCTACGTTGTAGACCCGTTCCCGGTCTGCCACCGAGCTACCGCCATATTTTTGTACAATTAACACAAGGTTTCCTCCTTCAATCAGTCCTGCATCCGAATGGCGCCCAGCACCGTGCCTGCGGCGGCCAGCTTTTGGATTTTTTCGGCAACGCTATGCTCGCTCTCAACACCGGTCACTACGGCCAATTCCCCGTCGGGCTGCGGCAAATCCACTACCTCTGCCTGGGGGAACAGCTGCCGGGCCAGGGGCAGCAGGGATTCGGAGATACGAATCAACTGGCACGTTTCTACAGCGTCGGTAGGCAGCACGGACTGTTTCTCTTCCGACCAATCGATGATGATATTCCGGCCAAAATGCTTAATGGCATCCACCACATCCGAGACGACGGCGCTGGCGGTGGGCAGCTTTCCGGCCCCCCGGCCATAATACATGGTGTCTCCCAGCATATTCCCTTTTATAAACACAGCGTTAAACACGCCGTCCACCCGGCTTAAGGGATGGTCATCGGGCAACAAATAAGGGGCCACCCGGGCCGTTACCCCCTTTTCGCTCTTTTTCCCATAGGCCAGCAGCTTAACGGTGCGGCCCATGGCCTTGGCGTATTCAATGTCCTTCGCCGAAATATGGGTAATCCCCTCGGTGGGGATTTCCTGATAATCCACGGTTTTCCCAAAGGCCAGGGAACACAAAATGGCGTCCTTCCGGCAGGCATCGTAGCCCTCTACATCCGCTGCCGGGTCCTTTTCGGCATAGCCGAATTCCTGCGCCAAGGCAAGCACCTCTTCAAAGGTTTTGCCATACCGGGTCATTTCCGACAAAATGTAGTTGGTGGTTCCGTTCACAATGCCCTTAATCTCCAAAATATCGTCGGCGGTCAGCGAGGAAATGAGCGGCCGGATGATGGGGATACCGCCGCCTACGCTGGCCTCAAACAGGAAATTGCAATGGTTCTCCCGGGCCAACCGGATGAGCCGGCTGCCGTGGCGGGCTACCAATTCCTTGTTGGAGGTAACCACGCTTTTGCCTTTGCCCAAGCAGGCGGTCACAAAGGTGTTGGCCGGCTCCACCCCGCCCATAACCTCCACCACCAGCCGCACGGAATCGTCCTCCAAAACATCCTCGAACCGATGGGTCAAAATCTCCTGCACCGGGTCACCGGGAAACTCCCGCAGGTCCAATACATATTTTACAACCAGGTCTTTGCCGCACTTGCGCCGCAGCACCGCCTGGTTTTCGTTTACAATCTGATACACGCCGCTGCCAACCGTGCCATAACCCAAAATGGCAATGTTCACCACAGCATTCTCCACCTCTGCCATACGCTCACTCCCTTGCAATAATCTTAAACGACTGGATGCCGTCCAGCGCCTCCACCGTTTCGACCAGCTGACCAATATCCCCTTGCATATCCGCCGTTTCAATGGTCACCGTCAAGTTGGCCACGCCATTGATGGGGATGGTCTGGTGGATGGTCAAAATATTGGCCCCCACACCGGCAATTTGATTGAGTACCGTGGAAAGCAGCCCGGATTTATCCTCCAGATTGGCCGACATGGTAATCGTGCGGCCCCGGGAATGCTCGTACAACGGGAAAATGGCGTCCCGGTACTTGTAAAACACGCTGCGGCTAATCCCTACGCGGGCTACCGCCGCCTGTACCGTCCGTTCCTTTCCGCTATCCAACAGGCCCTTGGCTTCCACGACCTTTAAAAAAACCTCGGGAAGTACGTTTTTATCCACAATGTAATAATTTTTATCTACCTTCATAGGGCCCCCTGTTCTTTCCTTGCAAACAACTGTTTTCCCAGTAAAGACCATAATACTGGAAAAGTACCGGTTTGACAAGTCCTTTTTGCGACTTTTTTGCAAATGGGAACGAAAACATTATGTTGGACAAATGCGAGCATATCTGTTAAGATGTTTTCAGCAATTCCTACAAAAAGAAAAGGATTAAACCTATGGCCGAAACCTTTGTGCCCCACGCTGCCTGTCAACCATTTTTAGATATTTTCACTCAGGGCTTTACCGCCCTGTATCAAAATTTGGAGCCCTGCGAAAAGCCCCGGCTGTTGCGGGTGGCTCCCACTTTGTTTCGCAAGTGGGCCGCCAGCCCTCTGTTGGATAAAAGCATTTTGTCCCCCAACAACCTCATCGCCACGGCTTACAGCGGGGACGGGTACACCGCCGCCCTGCCCGTATTTTCCACCGACGAGACGGGAGCCCTTGCCATCGGCTACCGTCTGTGCCGCTACACTCTGGAAAACCACCCGGTGTTTGGTGACCTGCAAAGGCTGTGGGAAGCAGCGGCCCCCTATGCCGAATGCACCGACCGGGGCCAGCTGACTGCCGGCTTTTTGGCGTCCCTCATCCCTCGGCTAAGTCGAACCGACCCTTTTTATGCCGAATTTTTGGGCGAGGTAGCCCAACGGCTGGGGCTTTTGGCCCCCCTGCCCGCCATTGGCCGCCGTCTGCTGCATCCGGCCCCGGAGGGTGGGGACTTTTTCCACCTGCCGGTCACGGCCCGCTGGCAGCGGCTTATTTCGGCAGCCTTGGAAAACGCCGTGGCCCACTTTCAGGATATTTTTGTCTATTTGGAGCCCGGCAATCCCGGGGAGCTGTTCCGCACTGCCCTCACCGAGCGAATGCCCTTAAACGAACTGCTGACCGGTTGCTATCAATACATGTCCATGGGCCTCGACCCCTCCTCGCCGGAGGCGGCCGCCGGAAAAGACCCCTACTTTAACAACATTGTTCTGCATTTGGGGGCCATGCTGGACCGTTGGCTCATCACGCCCTTCGGCTATTATCTGCGGCTCATCAACCCGCTGTATTACCAGCACTACAATTTTTTGGACGAGCTAAACTATGTGTGCGACAGCCTGCCCATCGACCCCAACGCCTCGCTGGAAGCCTTTTCTCTGTGTCTGCTGTTTGACCACACCCTGCTGGGCCGGGAGCTATTCCCCTCCCAAAACGCCCGGCCCCCTTACCAAAAAATGCCGCCGCTGCTGCCCTTGCGGGATATTTGGCAGGCCTACCACTTAACCGCCGAGGCGGAGGACGCCCCGGAGCGGGAAATCGACCGCATCCAGCAGGAAACCACCATATATACCCTGCGCTTGCAATACAGCGAAACGCCGGAGTTTTGGAAGCGTTTCCAATGGCCCGGCGACCTGCCTCTGTGCGACCTCCATCAGGAGCTGGCCGATTTGTTCGACTTTGACCCGGAGGAAGGCTATTGCTTCCGCAGCGGGGAGCAGGAATTTAGCCCACAAAAAAAGGGGCGTTTGCGTATTCGCCGTAGCCCCGACTGCCCTTTGGCAGAGCTGGCCCTAACTGTGGGCGACCACCTAACCTATCGCTCGTTGGCCCCCGAGAGCCCGGCCCTGCAAATCACCTTGGAGGCCTGCGCCCCGGGCCGGGCCCGCATCCGCTATCCCCGGCTCATCGACCAAAGCCCGGCCCTTTCGGAATACGAAAGAACGCTGTACGAATACACCAACTGACTCTGCCTTTGCCAGAAAGAAGGATTTTTATGAACGAGCTTACGCACAAGCACGGCGGCGATTTGGACGCCGTAGAAGCCGCCTACGGCATCCCCAAAGACCAAATCATCGACTTTTCGGGGAATGTAAACCCCTTGGGGTTCCCGCCCCATACCGCCCGGGCCCTGGCCGAGCACATTGCTTTGGTTAGCCGTTACCCCGACAAGGGCTATCGCAAGCTGCGGGAAAGCATTGGCCGCTACACCGGCACCGACCCGGAAACCATTGTGGTAGGCAACGGCTCTACCGAGCTGATTTCCGGCTTTATCGGGGCCCTTTGCCCCCGGTGCGCCCTGATTTTGGGCCCGGCCTATTCGGAGTACGAAAACAGCGTCCGGGTTTGCGGCGGGAGCTTTACCTACTTCCCCCTGAAAGAGGAGGACGATTTCCGGCTGAATCTGCCTGCCCTGCTGGCGGCGCTTACCCCGGAAACCGATTTGTTTGTGATGTGCAATCCCAACAACCCCACCGGCACCGCCGTCACCGTCCCCCAGCTCCGAGAGATTTTGACTCACTGCCAAGCCAATCACACTGCCGTGCTGGTGGACGAAACCTATATCGAGTTTGCCGATGACCTGTCCTCTCTCTGTGCCATCCCCCTAACCCGGGAGTTCGACAACCTCTTTGTCATTCGGGGGATCTCCAAGTTTTTTGCCGCTCCGGGCTTGCGGCTGGGCTATGGTGTGTGCGGCGGCCAACCCCTGCGGGAGGCCCTGGCCCGCAAAAAAGACCCTTGGAGCGTCAACAGCCTGGCCGCCTTTGCCGGGGAAACCCTGTTTTCGGAAAAGGAGTTCATGCAGCAGACCCGGGCGCTGATTCTATCGGAACGGAAAAAGCTGCTGGCCGAGCTGAAAAGCTGGGATACGGTAAAGGTCTATCCCACCGCCTCCAACTTTATCCTGATCCGGCTGCTAACCCAAAAAATCACCGCCGCCGCCATTACCGACCGGCTCATCCGCCGAAAAATGCTGGTACGGGACGCCGCCAGCTTCACCTTTTTGGACGAAAGCTATCTGCGGTTCTGCATTCAGCTGCCGGAGCAAAACGAAGCCCTGCTGGCTTCCTTGCGAGAGTTTTTGGGGTAAGTATCCTTTGAGGGTTCCCCGTCTTTCCATCGACCTGCGCCCTTCTATCCGCCGCTGCGAAGCCAGCGGCTTTTTTCATTCCGGCATAGTCTCGCCTCGCCGGGCATACTCCGCCGCCACCTCCCCCGTCACCGGCAAATACAAAAACGCCAGCGGATCCAGCAGCTGACCATCCTTCCACAGGCTGTAATGCAGGTGGGGCCCGGTGCTCCAGCCGGTGCTGCCGGAACGGGCGACAATCGCCCCCTGAGCCACCCGCTCCCCCTCGGCGACTAAAATTTCCGAAAGGTGGGCGTACATCACCGTATACCCATCGTCGGTCCGGAACTTGACCAGCTTGCCAAAGGACGGGGACGTGCGGCATTCCGTCACTACCCCGGACTTCACCGCCGCCACCTCCGTTCCCTCGGGCAGCGCAATGTCCAAGCCGTTGTGTAGCTCCCAAGTATGGGTCAGGGGGTTTTGCCGCCCACCGCAGGAGGAGGTCACCGTCCCCCACACCGGGTTCAGCCACTGCTCCCCGGCTTCCAACGCTGCCTCCGGTTCCCCGGCTCTGTCCGCCGCCGGGCCGGGGTTTTCCGCTTCTTCTGATTTCGCTTCGGTCTCCGCCGCCGGAACCTCCTCCCGGTAGTAGGCAAAGGCCGGGATTGCTTCCGCCGGAGCCACCGTTTGGGCTTCCTGCCAAACCACCCGCTCCCAGCCGCTTACGGTTTCTCCGGCGCTACTCCGTTTTTTTCGCTGTCCTCCGCACCGGCGCTCTCCGTTACCAGCGATTCCGTCCCTGCCCCTCCCGACAAGGGCGCTGCCTCAAGCTCCTCTGTGGGCTTTGGCTCCGTCCACCGCTCCGACAGGCTTTCGAATACCTGCATAGCCCGGCCGCTTTCGTCCCCGGCCAGGGTCTGGGCCGCTTTTTCCCGCCAAAGGCGGGCCCTTTCCCCCGGCAGTTTTGCCAAAATAAAAGCCCCTGCCAACAGCACCGCCGCCAGCAGCGCTTGGGTAAACAGCCGCTCCCGTCTCTTTTGCAGCAGCTCCTCGCTACTGGGACGAGCATACCGCCGCTGAGGCCGATACGCCGCAGGCCGCCGTTTTTGCTCCATGTCCATCCCTCCCTGCTGAAAATATATGGCAAGCCCCAAAGCCATATACCCTTTTTTATAAAACTGTGATATACTAAATCTATCGACACATTTCCTTATACTACAGAAAGGCGGCATATCCATGGACAAACAACGCATTGTGATTCTGCTGGGCGACATTACCAAACAATCCACCGATGCCATTGTAAATGCTGCCAACACCTCTCTGCTGGGCGGCGGCGGGGTGGACGGCGCCATTCACCGGGCGGCAGGCCCCCGGCTGATTGAGGAATGCCGCACTTTAAACGGCTGCAAAACCGGGCAAGCCAAGATTACCCGGGGCTATCGGTTGCCGGCCTCTTGGATTATCCACACGCCGGGCCCCATCTGGCGCGGCGGGTTCGACCAGGAACGAGAGCTTTTGGCCAGCTGCTATCTGGAATGCCTCAAGCTGGCCGCCTCCCATCACTGCCGCACCATTGCTTTTCCCTCCATCAGCACCGGCGTATACCGGTTCCCGGTGGATCAGGCAGCAGAAATTGCCGTTAACGCCATTGCCGATTTTTTGGATAAACATTCCCTGCCCGAGGAAGTCCGCCTTGTCTGCTTTGACAAGGCGACCAAAGCTGCCTACGAGGCCGCCTGGGCAAAGCTCTAAAATCCCCAAAATCCCAAGGGCTTCGGCTTTTTCCGTCCCTCCCGCTCCATTCCCCCTACACACAAAACATACACAAAACGCCCCTGCCGGGATAATTCCCGACAAGGGCGTTATTTTTTAGGGCTTTATATACCCCCGGCGTACCGCTTCGTCCAAAATCCCGTCCACCAGCTGGCGGATAGGCTCCGGGGCACACCGGAAGGTAACGGCGTTGCGCTCTCGCACCTGCGCCGTGCAGATATCATGTTCCTTCCAGCTTTTCCCCTGGGAGGAAAATTGCAGCAGCAAAGGCTGGATGCGATCCAGCACCGCCGCAAACTGAGCGTCCGGGGTCTCCTGGGCCTCAAACTCCTGCCACAGGGCCAAGTATTTTTCCCCCTGCTCCGGGGGCAACAGGCCGTAAATCCGCCGGGCGGCGGCCGCCTCCCGTTCCGCCTTGCCCACCTGCCCGGCCGTATCATAGCAATACGTATCCCCGGCGTCAATCTCGATTAAGTCGTGCATCAGCGCCATGGGCAGCACCCGGTTTAGGTCGGCCCCGGGAAAGTACTCCTGCAAAATACAGGCGAACAGGGCCATATGCCAGCCGTGCTCGGCGTCATTCTCCTTCCGGCTTCCATCGGCCAGATAGTTTTGCCGGAACACGCTTTTCGACTTATCGATCTCCCGCAAAAAATCCAGCTGCTTTTGCAATCGCTCGTTCATAGCCGCCTCCGTCACTGGTTCTTTTTAATCCCGATGTCGTGCCGGAAGTGCTTTTTCTCGAACTGGATACAATCCGCCCCGGCATAGGCAGTGGCAATGGCCTCTTCCATGGTTTTCCCCAAGCCGACTACGCCCAAAACCCGGCCGCCGTTGGTTACAAACTGCCCGTCCTTTTGGGCCGTCCCGGCGTGAAACACCAGGGTGTGGGGCCGGGCTTCGGCCTCGGCCAGCCCGGTAATGGGATAGCCCTTTTGGTAGCTTTCGGGATACCCGCCGCTGGCCAGCACCACGCAGACCGCTGCTTCGTCGGCCCACTCCACCGGGGTTTTATCCAGCGTACCGTCCACACAGGCCTCCATAATCGTCAGCAGGTCGGACTTCAGCCGGGGCAGCACCGCCTGGGTCTCGGGGTCGCCAAACCGGCAGTTGTACTC
>CAKTER010000041.1 GCA_934552695.1 uncultured Eubacteriales bacterium | reverse complement strand
CACATAGGGCGGGCCGGGATAAGCGCCCCAGGAATAGGCGCCGCTGCGTTTGCCCTGGTTTTCGTACACGTCGATCCACCGGCTGTCAAAGCCCGTTTGCAGCAGGGCCAGGTAGGCGGTGCCCAGGGGGGCCAGCCCCTTTTTGACGGTTTCCTTGGCTTCGGCATAGGAAATTTGAGCCGCCGGGGGCGGGCACAGGGGTACGTACAGGTCGTAGGGGCAAAGCTCCGTAAGCCCCAGCTGCTGCTTCCGCAGGGCGGCGTACCGGTGGAGCAGGGGCAGGGCCTCCCGGACGGACTCCGTCAGGTTGTCGTATACCGACAAGGGGATGGCATCGTCGGCCAGCGCCATAGCCAAGGCCGAGTCGTACTTTTTGGCCCGGGCATAAAACTCGTCTTTTTTCACGCTGGCGGCATAAATAGCGGCCAGCGTATTTTTTTGCTTGCCATAGGCGTTGTACAGCTTTTCGTAGGCCTCCTGCCGTACCCGGCGGTCCGGGCTTTCCAAAAACTTGGTATAAAGCCCCTTGGTTAGGGTCACGGTTTGGCCGGCTTCATCGGTCATTTGCCCCAAATCCAAATCGGCCTCGTTCAGCATGGCAAAAATCTGCTCCGGCCCGGCGGCCAGCTCTTGGGCTTGGGCCAGCAGCTGTTCCTCGGCGGGGGATAGGGTGTGGGCGGCCTGCCGCCGCAGGTTATCCATAAAGTGGGCATAGGCGGCAAGCTCCGGGGCGGCCTCGTAGGCGGCCAGGGTTTCCTCCGGCAAGGAAAGGGCCTCGGGCACAAAAAATGCGGTGACGGCGCCGTAGGTCACCAGCAGGTTCTCGGCCCGGTCGGCCATGGACTGGGCGGCGGTGTTCCCGGCATCCTGATGCAGGGTCTGGTTGGCATACACATACAGCCGCTCCAGTTTTTCTCCGGCGGCGTTTATATCCGCCAAACAATCGGCAAAGGCCCGGGGGCCTTCCCCCAGCCGCCCTTGCCACTGCCCCAAGGCGGGCAGGGCTTGCTCCAGCGCCGTCCGGGCGGTCTCCCAAGCGGCGTCGCTGGCATAAAGCCGGGTCAAGTCCCAGCAGTTTTCCGGTTTTTGTTCGTTGCGAAGCATACAAAACACTCCTTTCCCCTGTATTGTAGCACAGGCAGCGGGTTTTGCCCAGAAAAAAGCGGGGCGAAACCCGGGAGGTTTTGCCGAATTCGCAGATTTCCCCTTGTCAGCGGGGGACACAGTGTGTTATGCTTTTAACATACAATGTCCCATCCTGCTACCACCCCCATTTACCCGAAAGAGAGTGATACGAATGGAACACAACGACCCCCTGGAAACCAAGGGCCACGACCCGCAGTTCCCGGAACACGAAAACTGGGAGCATTCGGCCCATTATGAACACGAAGAAAAGCTGTTGGTGCTGCGGAATATTTGCGTGGCGGTGGCAGCCGTCCTGTTTTTGGGCTCCCTGCTGCCGGCGGCGGCCCGGGCCCATGTAAATTATTTTATGAAGGGGATTGCCTACTTTTTTGGCGCCGGGGCCTATGGCTCGGAGCTTTTGATTTTGACCAACGGCTTCCGTCGGAAAGAACCCCTGAAAGAAATGTTTATGCCCTATGTGTTTGGGGTGTTGTATGTCATTTTGGGGCTTAGCTACCTGTTGCATTAAGCTTCGGTGGGATTTAAGCGTAAAATTTTGGGAAAAAGCGGGCAAAACGCCCGCTTCTTTAAATTTTTCTGGCTTTTTTGCAGGGCCTATGCTATAATATTTTCTAATTGTGTATGAGCTTTTAAAGGAGGAAATTATATATGAGCGCCAACATTGTGAGCAAGGAGAAAAACACCGTAAAGTTTACTTATGAGGTGGGCCCCGAACGTTTGGAGGAGGGCCTGAAGTTTGCCTACAACAAAAACAAGGGGCAGTTTGCCCTGCCCGGTTTCCGCAAGGGCCATGTGCCTCGGAAAATGGTAGAAATGCAGTACGGCGTGGGCGTGCTGTTCGACGACGCCGTAAACCATATTTTGAGCGAGGACTACGAAGGCGTTATCAAGGAGCTGGCGCTGGAAGTGGTGGATCGTCCCGAGATTGAAGTGGACGCCATCAGCAAGGAGGAGGGCGCTAAGTTCACCATCTCCGTTACCGTCCGTCCCGAGGTCACCCTGGGCCAGTACAAGGGCCTGCCCTGCGCCAAGCTGGATTTGGCCGTGACCGAGGAAGAAGTGAATGCCGAGATTGACCGGGCCCGGGAGCAGAACGCCCGCACCGTGGAGGTCACCGACCGTCCCGCCAAGCTGGATGACATTGTGACCATCAGCTATCTGGGCACCGTGGACGGCGTACCCTTTGAGGGCGGCCAGTCCGATAGCTACGACCTGACTCTGGGCTCCCATTCCTTCATCGACACCTTCGAGGATCAGATTGTGGGCCACAATGTGGGCGACAAGTTCGACGTCAACGTGACCTTCCCCGCCGAGTATCATGCCGAGGAGCTGGCCGGGAAAGCCGCTGTGTTTGCCGTAGAGCTGAAGGCCATTAACGAAAAAGAGCTGCCCGAGCTGAACGATGAGTTTGCACAGGATGTTTCCGAGTTTGACACCCTGGAGGAATATAAGGCCGATGTGTTGGCTAAACTGAAAGAGGCAAAGGAAAAGGAAGAAAAGTCCAAGCGGACCGACGCCCTGCTGACCAAGGTGGTGGAGAACGCCCAGATGGACGTGCCCGCAGTAATGATTGAGTCCCAGGCGGACCGGATGCTGAACCAGTTTGCCATGAACCTGGCCGGCCAGGGCCTGAACCTGGAGACCTACTGCCAGTTTGCCGGGACCACCCCCGAGGAAATGAAGAAGGGCTTTTTCCCGGCTGCCGAGCGCACCGTGAAGGGCCGGTTGGCACTGGAGGCCGTGGTAGACGCCGAAAAGATTGAGGCTACCGAGGACGAAATGAAGGCCAAGGTGGAAGAAATGGCCGGCCGTATGGGCATTGGCCTGGAACAGATGCTGGAGTATATGAACGACGAGGACAAGGCCAGCGTGAAGAAGGACGTTGCCGTAGAAAAGGCCATTCAGCTGGTGGAAGACGCCGCTGTGGAGGAATAAGCAGACTTTTGTGGGGGAATCTCCGTTCATAGTAGTGTGCTAGATTTTTCAACAAAGGCGACTGCGCCGTTTACGAATAGGAGGTTTCAGCATGAGTCTTGTACCAATGGTTGTGGAGCAGACCAGCCGCGGCGAGCGCTCCTACGACAATTAAGCCCGACGTATCCACCATTTGCGTGGGCTTGGCTGCCAGCATGGGAGCGTTTTTGCTGGCCGGCGGGGCCAAAGGCAAGCGGTTTGTGCTGCCCAACGCCGAAATTATGATTCACCAGCCCTCCGGCGGCGCCCGGGGACAGGCCACCGATATCCAAATCCAGGCGGAAAACATCCTGCGGATTAAAAAGCGGATGAACGAGATTTTGTCGGCCAACACCGGCCGGCCGCTGGAGCAGGTGACGCTGGACACCGAGCGGGATAACTACATGACGGCGGACGAGGCTGTGGCCTACGGACTGGTAGACCATGTGATTACCCGCCCGCAGGAAGTTGGGACAAAGTAAGGAAACGCAAAAGGCCTCCGGGCCTTGCACAGAGGGGCTTGGCAGCGGCTTAGCAAAGCTTCCTCAACAATAACGGATGGCAGGGAGGAGCGGGGGATCATTTCCCTGCCCCTCTTTGTATTTTTGATGAATGGGAGACAAAGAATGCCAAAAAACGACGAACCCAAACAGCTGACCTGCTCATTCTGCGGGAAAACGCAGGATCAGGTGCGGAAAATGGTGGCGGGCATGAACGCCAACATTTGCGATGAGTGCATTGAATTGTGCGTGGAGATTTTGGGGGAGGATTACGACGTTCACGAAACGCCGGGCGAGTTTGCGCTGGCCCGCCCCCGGGAGATTAAGCAAATTTTAGACGAATATATCATTGGGCAGGAGGAAGCCAAAAAGGTGCTTTCGGTGGCCGTGTACAACCACTATAAGCGGATTACCGCTGAAAAGGGCGCCGAGAACGTGGAGCTGCAAAAAAGCAACGTGCTGGTGATTGGCCCTACCGGTACCGGCAAGACCCTGCTGGCCCAAACCCTGGCCAAGGCCCTCAACGTCCCCTTTGCCATTGCCGACGCCACGGCCCTGACCGAGGCGGGGTATGTGGGCGAGGACGTGGAGAACATTTTGCTGCGGCTGATTCAAGCGGCGGACTTCGATATGGAGCGGGCCGAGCGGGGGATTATTTATATCGATGAGATTGACAAAATCGCCCGGAAGTCGGAAAACCCCTCCATTACCCGGGACGTGAGCGGCGAGGGCGTGCAGCAGGCCCTTTTGAAAATTCTGGAAGGCACGGTGGCTTCGGTGCCTCCCCAGGGTGGCCGGAAGCACCCCCATCAGGAATTTATCCAGATTGACACCAAAAACATCCTGTTTATTTGCGGCGGCGCCTTTGACGGCATCGAAAAGATTATCCAAAACCGGGTGGGCGAAAAAACCATTGGGTTTGGCGCCAAAACCCAAAGCAAGCACGACCTGTCCACCGGCCAGCTGCTGCGGCAGCTACAGCCCCAGGACTTGCTCAAGTTCGGGCTTATCCCCGAGCTGGTGGGCCGTCTACCGGCGGTAGTGACGCTGGATAATCTGGACGAGGATGCCTTGGTGCGTATCTTGACCGAGCCGAAAAACGCCATTGTGAAGCAGTACCAGTACCTGTTTGCCGTGGATGGCGTTCAGCTGGAGTTTACCGAGGAAGCCCTCCATGCCATTGCGGCCCAGGCTGTGAAGCGCCAAACCGGCGCCCGGGGCCTGCGGGCCATTGTGGAGGAATTTATCAACGATTTGATGTTTGACCTGCCCGACCGCCCCGATTTGGAAAAGGTGATTATCACCGCCGACGTGGTGAACGGCACCGGGGAGCCGGAGTATATCATTAACCCCGACCGCAAGCCCATTTCCCGGGGGAAGAAGAAGGTGCCTGCCAAAACCGGGGATGCCCCCCAGGCTTCGTAAGAAGCCGGCGGAAAACCGAACAGAAAAAACAAGGGAATCCGAAAAAACGGGTTCCCTTTTGTTGTGGGCAGGGAAAAGCGGAGCTTGCGGAGGAAAGAGCGGGGCGGAAGCCGGAGAAGAAAGAAAAAAGGAAAAATAAGGGGAGAAAGCGAGAGGAAAAGAAGCGGAGCCGGGAAAAACAGGAGAAGAGAACGTTTTTGCTGGGGCTTTGCTTTTCGCAGAGGTTTGTGGTAAGATAATCATGGACTTTTGTACGCTACGGCGTATGCAAAGAGAGAGGTGTTTTTGGTGGAAGAAAACCGAATGGATATATTTCCCCTTATCCCCCTGCGGGCGTTGGTAACCTACCCCCGGATGGTGCTGAGCTTTTCGGTGCGCCGGGCCTCGTCGTTGGCCGGGCTGAAGGAGGCCGGCAAGCGGAATGGGCGGGTGTTTTTGGTGGCACAAAAGGATCGCTACCAGCAGGAGCTGGGGGCTGACGACCTGTATCCCGTAGGCGTGGTGGCCAAAATTAGTCAGGTGCTGGCCCTGCCCGGCGGCCTGACCCATGTGGTGGCCGAGGGGCTGTACCGGGCCCGGATACTGGACTTTGACGGGGCCGGGGACTGCCTGGCTGCCCGCGTGCTGGCGCTGGACCCCGAGGACGAGCCCGAAGCCCCGCTGCGGCAGCAGGCCCGTATCCGCCTTGCCATTGACGAGTTTAAAAAGTACCAGGAGCTGCACCCCAAGCAGGCCGGGGTAGAGACCATCATCCATACCATTTCCCCCGACCGGGCGGGGCTGGCTGCCGACGCTATGGCCGCCGGGCTGGAGCTGCCGGTGGCGGTAAAGCAGGAGATTTTGGAGGAGCTGGACGGAAGCGCCCGGCTGGAGCGGGTAACGGCCTTGCTGCACCGGGAGCTGGATGTGTTGAGCATCCAAAAAGAGATTAAGGACAAGGCCCGGGCGAACATGGACAAGGCCCAAAAGGAATACTACCTGCGGGAGCAGCTGAAGGTCATCCGGGAGGAGCTGGGGGACGCCGACGACGCCGGGACGGAGTGCGAGACCCTGCGGCAAAAAATCGCCGCCAAAAACCTGCCGGAACCCGTGGCCAAAACGCTGGAAAAGGAGGTGCGGCGGCTGGGCAAGCTGCAAAGCACCTCTCCCGAGGCCAACACCGTCCGGACGTATGTGGAGACCCTGCTGGGCCTGCCCTGGACGGAGGAGGCCCGGGAGGATTTGAGCCTGTCCCGGGCGGAGCGGATTTTGGAGGCCGACCACTACGGCATGAAAAAGGTGAAGGAGCGGATTTTGGAGCACTTGGCCGTCCGGGCCGCTGCCCCCACCGCCCACACCCCCATCCTGTGTTTGGTGGGGCCGCCGGGCACGGGGAAAACCTCCATTGCCCGGTCGGTAGCCAAAAGCTTAAACCGGCCCTATGTGCGGATGTCCCTGGGCGGCGTAAAGGACGAGGCCGAGATTCGGGGCCACCGCCGTACCTATGTGGGGGCCATGCCCGGCCGGATGATTGCTGCCATCGCCCAGGCCGGCGTGGTCAATCCGCTGCTGCTGCTGGACGAGGTGGATAAGCTGTCCTCCTCCTACAACGGCGACCCGGCTTCGGCCCTGCTGGAGGTGCTGGATGCCGAACAGAACTTCTCCTTCCGGGACCATTATGTGGAGCTGCCCTACGACCTGAGCAAGGTGTTCTTTATGTGTACCGCCAACTCGTTGGAAACCATTCCCGGCCCGCTGCGGGACCGGATGGAAATCATCGAGGTATCGGGCTATACCAGTCGGGAAAAGCGGGAGATTGCATTAAAGCATTTAATTCCCAAGCAGTTGGCGGCTCACGGGCTCAACGGCAACGCCCTGCGGTTTACCCCGGCCGGGGTGGACGCCATCATCGACGGCTATACCCGGGAGGCGGGGGTACGGCAGCTGGAACGGGAGATTGAGTCGGTGTGCCGTAAGGTGGTGAAGGCCCGGCAGGAAGGAAGCGCCGGCCGAACGACCCTGACGGAAAAGAACGTGGAGGACTTTTTGGGCCGGGAAAAGCGCACCTACGACCGGGTATTCGACCGGCCCCAGGTGGGTGTGACCCGGGGGCTGGCCTGGACTATGGCCGGGGGCGATACCCTGACCATCGAGGCGGCGGCCATGCCCGGAACCGGCCGGCTGCTGCTCACCGGGAATTTGGGCAAGGTGATGGAGGAAAGCGCCCGGGCGGCCCTGACCTATGTGCGGGCGGAGTCGGCCCGGCTCAACATCGACAGCGAGTTTTATAAAAATACCGACCTGCACCTCCATGTCCCCGAAGGGGCTACCCCCAAGGACGGGCCTTCGGCGGGCATTACCATGGCCACGGCGCTGGTATCGGCGCTTAGCGGGGTGCCGGTGGATAATCTGGTTGCCATGACCGGGGAGGTGACCCTCACCGGCCGGGTGCTGCCCATTGGCGGCCTGCGGGAAAAGGTGCTGGCGGCCCGCCGGGCCGGGGTGCAGCGGGTTTTGCTGCCGGAGGAGAACCGGCGGGATTTGGACGAGCTGCCGGAGGACGTGAAGGAAGGCCTGACCTTTTGCCCGGTATCCCATATGACCCAGGTGTGGGAGCAGGCCCTGACCGGGGAGGTGTGGCAATAATGGATGTGCATAACGCCGAGCTGGCGGCGGTGGGGGTCAAGCTGGCCCAGTTCCCCACCGACGGCTTGCCGGAGATTGCTTTGGCCGGGCGCTCCAATGTGGGAAAGTCTACCCTCATCAACGCCCTCATCAACCGGAAGTCGCTGGCCCGTACCAGCTCTCAGCCGGGGAAGACCCGGACCATCAATTTTTACCGGGTGGAGGGCGCCCTGTATTTGGTGGACCTGCCGGGCTATGGCTATGCAAAGGCCCCCCGGGCGGAGACTGCCAGCTGGGGCCGGATGATTGAAACCTATTTGAGCAAGCGGGAGACCCTGGCCGGGGTGGTGCAGCTGGTGGATATCCGCCACGAGCCCACCGCCAACGACAAGCAAATGCTTCATTGGCTGCGGCACTACGACTTTCCCCGGCTGATTGTGGCCACCAAGGCCGATAAGCTGAACCGGAGCCAGCTCCCCAAGCAGCTGGCGGTTATCCGCAAGGGCTTGCAGCTGGCAAAGGACGAGCCCCTGTTGGCCTTTTCCGGTGCCAACAAGGCCGGAAAGGACGAGGTGTGGGCGGCACTGGAGCAATGGCTGCCCCGGCCGGAAGCGGAAGAAGAATAAAAATAAAAAACAGCACCCCGGTTCCGTCCCATTCGATGGAAGTCCCGGGGGCTGCTTTTTATTTGGAAAAATTGTATTTTAGACAAGGCTTGGTTTTATGGCTCCCTGCGTAAGGGGGCTGTCAACCCTTGGGCTGACAGAGGGGCCGCAACTTTATTTTGTCGCTTCCCTATCTTACCGGTACGAAACCGTTTCGCTTAGAGGCTTCCGGGCGGTGTGATTGGCCAAAGGCCCGGCCCCCTCGGCGGCATAGCCCAGGTCTAAAATCATGACGACCTCCTCATGCTCCGGCAGGTCCAGCGCCCGGGCTACCTGAGCGGGGTCGAAAAAGTTGACCCAGCAGCTATCCACACCGGCGTTGGCGGCGGCCAGCATCAGGTGGGTGGCTACAATGGTGGCGTCCTCTACGCCGGAATCCCGCAAGCCCCCCGGATAGGTGAACACATGGCGGCGGTCGAAAGCCACCACCAGACAGGTGGGGGCCCCGTACCGGCAGGGGGTCAGGGCATCGATGGTTTGCAGACCGGCGGGGGACTGCACCA
This sequence comes from uncultured Eubacteriales bacterium, assembly GCA_934552695.1. Classification (GTDB taxonomy): domain Bacteria; phylum Bacillota; class Clostridia; order Lachnospirales; family Anaerotignaceae; genus CAKTER01. The sequence continues at coordinate 2,244 of CAKTER010000041.1, read as the reverse complement.
CATAAATGTGCTGTTCCTGTGAATTCTTGGCGGTGGGGGCCAAGCGCCCTGTCTCCAAAATCTCCAAAAGGGTGTCCGGTTTCAGGGGTTTGTCGCAAAAGGCCTTGCAGGCGTAGCGCTCCCGGATAAGCTTGGTAAATTCCACAAAAACCCCTCCCTTTGGACGGTATAGGTATTCTTAAGCTTTTTTTCCCACGCTCCCGGCGCCGGTTTCCAGCAGGGAGTGCAAAAACGTTAAATACAGGCTGTTGACGTTGGCTTTCCAGTTTTTTACGGCCCGCTGGGCCTGTTCCCGGGTGGGCACGGTCAGAGAAAGCTCCATCAGGCTTTGTCCGTTCACGTCGTACACAGCGCATTTTACCAAAAATTCGTTGTTTAGCTCGGGAAAGTAGGTGGCGGTCACCGAATACTCCAGCCGGATGCGGCGGCCGTTTTCCTGCACAAAATGGTTGACCTCGTTTTTCACGCTTTCGGGGATTTGGTGGACAAAATACCCCAGGGTGGCGTCCCCGTCCTCGGTAATGGTGTACCGGGTGGCGTTATTCTCCCGGGTCACCTCCAGCAGCGAGGACTCCGTCAGCTCGGCAAGGTATTGCTGTACGGCAAAAAAGTCCATGTACCGGCGCTCCAAAACGAACTGCCGGATCTCACTTTCCGAAAGCGGCACGTCCATTTTTTTCACCAGATACAAAATGATGAGTTTGTTTTCCACCAAAAGACGATTTTCCGACATAGGGCATCCCTTCCCGACTAAGTTTGCAATGTAAACTCATTATAGCATAAACCCTGCGGGAAAGAAAGCGCCGAAAGGATTTTCTTTTTAAAATGTGGACGGGGAGTTGGGGCGCCGGGCGGCCGCCAGGGGGCTTTATAAGGGCGGCGCCGGAGGCCGGTAGTCGCAGCCCTGAAACAGGCCGGTCTCCCGAAACAGCCGGGTCAGGTCGTTAAGCACCCGGCGCTTATCCCGGCTCCAGAGCGGGGCCAGCAGGGTGTCCCGGGGGCCGTCCCCCGTTAGCCGGTGGACGGTCAAATCGGGCCGTAGCCGGGCCGTACACCGGAGAATGCGGCGCAGGGTCTCCTCCCGGCTGGGCAGGGAAAAGCCGCCTTGCTGAAAGGATTGGGCCAGCGGCGTGCCTTCGGTTACATACAAAAAATGCAGCTTGACGCCCCACAGGGGCAGGGCGTTCACCGTGTCGATGGTGGCCAAAGCCCCGGCCTCGGTTTCTCCGGGCAAATCGACAATCACATGGGCCACGGTGCGGACACCCCGGGCGGCCAACGCCTGTACCGCCTGGGCAAACACCGGGTTTGGGTAGCCCCGGCCCATGGCCGCCGCAATTTCCTCTGTGGCGGTTTGAAAGCCCAGCTCTACCCACAAAAAGGTTTCCCGGTTCAGCTGCTCCAATACATCCAAAACCGGGGGCGGCAGGCAATCGGGCCGGGTGGCAATGGCCAGCCCCACCACCTCCGGGTCGGAAAGGGCTTGCCGGTAGCGCTCCTCCAAAACCGCCGCCGGGGCATAGGTGTTGGTAAAGGCTTGAAAATAGGCAATGTACCCGGCCCCCGGCCATTTTTTGGCCAGCAGGGCCTTTTGCCGGGCCAGCTGTGCCGGAATCGGCTCCTGCCGGTTGCCGGCAAATTCCCCGCTGCCGGCCTCGCCGCAAAACTGGCAGCCCGGGCGGCCGCCCTCCCGGTTGGGACAGGAAAAGCCGCCGTCCAGGCTGAGCTTGACGATTTTTCGGCCAAATTGCTGCCGCAGGGCGGCGTTTACGCTGTTGTAATCCATGGGGCCTCCTTGGGAAAAGACAAACAAAAAGGAACGGGGCGGGCAAAAACGGACGGCGCCACCGGCGTTTTGCCGGAGAAACCGTTAGAAAAGCGGTGGGAACGGGATCGGCGGCTTGATTCTCCGGCGGGGGTGTTGTAGAATAATACTTGGAGTAAAATACGGAAACAGGCGGAGGAAAGCGATGGAGGTTTTTGACTGGAAAGAGTTTTTATACCCCTACGAGCAGGCGGTCAACGAGCTGACCGTCAAGTTTGAAAGCCTGCTGAACGAATACCATACCTTGGGGCTGTATGCGCCCTTCGAATCGGTCACCGGCCGGGTCAAGTCGGTGTCCAGCATTTTGGACAAGGCCTTGCGGAAAAACATCCCGCTGGACCGGCTGGGGACGTGAATGGAGGACATTGCCGGGATCCGCATTCTTTGTACCTTTCAGGAGGATATTTATAAGGTGCGTA
>CAKTER010000040.1 GCA_934552695.1 uncultured Eubacteriales bacterium | reverse complement strand
TGCCGGAGCCGCCGGCGGCGGAACAGGCGTCCGGCTCCAATGCCGATCAGCCCGCCGCCCAGGGCAAACAGCGCCTGCCGCAGGGCTTCCCGATGAGAGCACCGGGGCAGCCACCCCGAAACCGTTTTTTGCGCCAGCGCCGCCTCCACTGTGTAGGAAAACCCGGCGTCATTCATGATTTCCGCTAGCAGCGCCGCCCCGGTCACGTTGGTATACATCCCCCCGGCAAACACTGTGTTCTCCATTACCCCCAAGGCATCGCAGCCCCGCAGCCGGAACTGTCTAGGCCCGGGCTGGCTCCAATCCTCCAAATAAAACGTACCCAGGGGCTGGTAGTCTCCGGCCAGCTCCCCCTCTACCGTTAAGGCCTGCCGGCGTTGCAGCATGGCAAAAAGCCCCTCCGGGTCCAGAATGTTAAAGGCGTCCTCCTCCGAAAACACCGTGGCCGAAAAGCTGTCCTCCGGCAAACTCCGCCCCGAAAGATCCACTTCCTCCCAAATCTCTGCCCCCGTCAGCGCCTCCGGTCCAAAGCACATCTCCCGGCCAAACACAATCCCCGTCAGCCGGGCAAACCGTCCCGGCTTTTGCATGGCCCGGATAGCAATCAAAATTTTGTTGTACCCCGTCACCGTTTTATCGCACACCAGCCGCCAGCTCTCCGGCTTATAGGTGACCGAGGCCAGCCGGGTGCTGTTCCGGTACCAGGTCACCTGTACCCGGCTGGGATAATTGTCCTCGTAGGGCGAAAAAATCAGGGTCAGTCCGGCGCTGCTGTGCTGGCCGGAAAGAGTCACCGTAACCGTGGGGTACAGGGTCAGCGAACCGGTACTGCCCGAAAGCCCCGTCCCCCACACCCCCCAGGCCGTGTCCGCCGGATTGTCGGGGAATAACGAAAAGCTGCCGTCCAGCCGCCAATAATCCTGCTCCAGCGTGGCGGCTTTGGGTGGGGAAAGCCCTTGCCGCAAAAAGTCTGCCGGGAAAACGTAGCCGTAAATGCGGAAAACCCGGTTTGCCCGCTGGGTAGCTCCACGGTACAGGGGGCCGTGGCCGTCACCAGCTGCTCCACCAGCCGGTCGTAGGCGGCGGCGTCCACATTTCCCAGGGTGAGGGTATACACCGGGTAGCTGCCCCACAGCTGCCGGTGCCGCACCCCATCCAGCGTAGTCACATCGTACAGGGTCTGGCTTTCCCAGCTCCGCTTGCACGAAAGCATTCCTACATTATATATTGTTCCGTCAATCACCAGCCTCATTGGCCCCCTCCTTCCGCAAAGCTTTTCCCCGCCCGGATGTTCTCCCGCAGCAGCTGAGGCCGCAGCAGCCGGGCAATCTCGGCGCCGCTGCCCGAAAACTGTACGCCAACCACCTTTTCCTTCACCACCGTATGGGTGCGGGTCTCCGGCACCGCCGGTGCCGCCGGGCTCCGTTCCCAGCCGGAACCGGCCTGTCCCAGCTCCGCCGCCGTTTGGGTAAAGCCGTCCAGGGCCGTTTGCACCAAAGCCCCCTCGGCCCCGGAAAGCCCTCCGGCAAAGCCCAGCGCCAGCCCCCGGGCCAGGTTTTCCCCAATTTCCCGGCGCATCCACCGGGAGGGGGAGTGGATTTCAAAAGCCTCCCGCAAAGTCTCCTTAATGCCTGCGGCCAAATCCCCCGCCGTAGCCAGCGCCTCGGCCTGCTTGCTGGCCATCCCGGCCAAAAAGCCCTCCACCGCCGCCAGCACCATGTGGCCCAGTTCCTCCGGCAGCCGGTTCATTACCCCCACCAGCTTTTGGTTAAACTCTTCGTCCAAATGCGTCAGCTGCTCGCCATAAAACCGCTCCGCAATGGCCCGGGCCTTTTCCTGCTGCTCCTCCCAGGCGGCCATGTACCGGTCGAACCGGACAGAGCCCAAGGCCGTCAGGTTCTCTCCCAGCTCCAGCGCCTGGTCAACATTCAACCCCGCAAAGGTCTGCAAAAAGGCGTCGGAAGCCCCTTTCTCCTGTAACTCATCCAGCAGCTCCCCATACCGCTCCAGCGCCCGCACATTCATTTCCATGGCCGAAAGGGCGTCGTCGGGGGTGGCCGTATCCGTCCAGTCCCCATAGCCCGCCAGCCGGGCCGCCAGCTTTTCCTGTCCTTTTTCCAGCCGGTCCCGGGCGCTTTCGTAGGATTCTGCCAAGGCTCCTACGGTTTCGTCCAGCAAGCTTTGGGCCGATGCCGCTTCGGTGCGAATTTCCTCCACCGCCGCCCCCATCAGCTCCTTAACCGCCGCCGTGTAAGCCGTTTGGGCGTTTTTGGCTTCGGCCTGCACCTCGGCAATGCGGTTTTGGATTAGCTGCTTGCCGTAGCTGCCCACGGTTTTGGCCTGTAGCCGCAGGGCTGCCACCTGCTCCCGGGTCTGCCGGTCGCTTTCCTCTTTATAGGCGGCGATTTTAGCGCTGCTCAGGGCCTTTACCCGGGCCACCGCCTCGTCCCGGCTTTCGGCAAGCCCCGCCGTCAGGGCCTGGGCCACCTCCGTTCCGGCAAAGCCAGCCCCGGTGTTTTCCCGGGCCGCCGCCAATGCCTGGGCCGAAAACTCCGCAAAGGCCCCGGCAATTTTTTGGGCCAGAGTCTGCTCCAGCGCCCCGCCGGTTTGGGCCAACTGCCCCTCCAGCTTTTGTAAATCCCGTTCCAGCCCGCTGTTATCCAGTCCGGTCTCAAAAATCAAACTACCGTCCGCCATCCGTTTCTCCCTCCTTCCACAACACTGCGCCAATCTCCCCGTCTGTCACCGGCTGCCCCGGCAGAGCCAATGCCCGCTGGATCCGGCGAATCCGGCGGCGCTCGGCCTTATCGGCAATGTCCCCGGGCCGCAGGCTCCGGTAATACATCCGCTGCTTTAAGGTACAATCCCCCGGCAGCGCCGCCAAAAGCCCGCAAAACTCCCACCAGTGCAAATACGGGATGCGGAGCAGGTCGATGCCGTAATGCTCCCAAAAGGCTCCCACAATGTACCAGCCGTCAACGGTATACGAAAGCACCGGCCGTCCGGAGCCCCGGGGCCGGCCGCCCTCCTCCGCCGCCCGCCGGGTTGTCCCCTCGGCTCCCTCCGACCCCTGCCGGTAAAAGTCCAGCAGCGCCGTAAGCGCCGCCTCCCCGTCTGCCGGTTCCTCCTTAAACAGCGAAAAGCAGGCCAACAGCCGTTCTTCCCGGGTGGCCTGCTCTTTTAGCAGCGTTTCCGTCAGCCGCACATAGGCCCGAAAATCCGTTTGAATGGGGCAGGGCCCCCCGGGCAATGCCAGCGCCCGGGGTAGCTCCTGCCAAAACATCCCCTGCATTTAGGCCTCCGTAAAGGTCAGGGTCTCCCACTCGTCCTCGGTCGCAGCTTCGCCCCACACGGCGCTGCTTTTGGCCTTAAACGAGCCGCTGTAGGTATAGGCGTCGCTGCTGCCGCCCTCGCCGTCGGGAACCACCGCATAGCTGCGGCGGCAAGCCTTTTGGCTCCCGGCGGTTTTCCCCGCCTGGGTCATATCCACAATCACAATCTGCCGCACGGCGTCGCTGCCCACGGTCTCGTTGTCGGCCAAGGCCGCCAAATCCTTGTGGACAGCGTTATCGCTGTACTGGTCAAAGGCATAGGCAATGGCCGGGCTGTACCCGGTCACATCCGTCTGCTCAAAAGCCTCGTCCACGTACTGCCGGCTGTACTCCTTGGGGTTTTTCGAAACGCTCATTTCCGTAAACCCGGTCATCCGGTGATAGGTCACGCCGCTTTCCCCGGGCACCCCATAAAATGCCACTTTTTCATATCTGCCTACCAGCGCCATTTATCTTCCTCCTTCGTAATACACCAATTCCAGCTGCATTTGATACCGGGCCGTCCCGGCCTCCCCCTCCAGCACGTATCCACCGGTCAGGGGCGTCACCCGCACCGCCGCCCGGTCCCCGGAAAGCCGGGGGAGCGTCCCGGTGCGGGCCTGCTCCCGCAGCCAGTCTGCCACCGCCTCGTAGGGGGTGCCGTTTTCCATGTTTTCCGCCGCATCCCGGCCATAGGGGCACCGGCTGCTGAGCAAAAACAAAAACTGCTTCAGCGTCCCCCCGTCGGTGTACCGGGTCAGCACCTCCTTGCCGGGGACGGCCTCCAACGCAAAAGCCCCCACGCTCCGGTCCAAAAAGTCCGCCCCCAGCTCCCCGGAGAGGGCCGGGCAGTCCACAAAATACGCCCGCAGGCTTTGCAAAATCGTCATCTCATCCCTCCCGAGCCCCCAGCCGGGCCGCCGTTTCCCGCAGCAGCTGCCTGCCGCAGTCCGCCTTCATCCGCTCAAAAAAATACGCTCCCCGCAGCCCGCCCCGGGCCGTGCCCTCAAAGCCCTGCCCGGTGTTTTCGTAATATTGACGGCGGGCATAGGGCAGGTCATAGCAAAGCGCCCCCTGCCCCAAATTTTTGTAAGGTGAACGGGCCAGCGCCCCGGTGTCGTAAGGGACGTAGGCCGCCGTTAAATCCGCCGCCCGCCGGTCCAAAAAGCGCTGGGCCGCCTGCCCGGGCAAAAGCCCCAGCCGCCGGATTGTGACCCCGGGCTTTGCTACCGCAAACCTCACCGGCACCGCACCTCCTTGTGCCGCACAGCGGGAGAGCCATAGTCCCGCAGCCGCACCTCCGTCACTGTCCAGGCCCCGGCGGGGAGGCTTTTAACCTCCCCCCGTACCAGCCGGTCGCCGGGGGCAACCACCGTTTCCACGGGGACAAACACCCGCAGGCTGTTGTCCGGGGCCGTCCCCCGTTTTTCCGACGCCGTGCCCTGCTCCTCCTGCCACAGCACCCGGGGCCATACCGTCCGGGTGTAGACCAGCCGCCCGGTTTGGGGCTCCATTTCCCCTGCAAAGCAGGTGGCCGCTCCGTTTGCCGTCACGGTCTCACCCCCCGGAACACCAGCCCCGTGTCCGCCAAATACATCAGCGCCGCCTCGTGGAGCCGTTCCTTTCCGGCCCGGCCCCCGGTTTCATAGGTCACGGTGTAATCCCCGGCCCGCTCCGAGGCCACCCGCCCCAGCTCCAGCCGGTAGCCCTCCTCCGCCACGGCACAGCAAGCCATCCGCACGGCGTCGGGCACATCCGCCGGAATGGCCCCAAAGGTCAGACTGTCCAAATACTCCGAGGCCCGGGCGGCATAGGTGGGGAACTGCCCCTCCGGGATTAAAAACCCCAAAAAGCTGTCCCGGTAATACGTCACATCCGCATACGCCACCATCGTCCCTCCTTACCCCAGAGTCACGGGCAGCATGGCCAAAGCGTCCTTGCACACCACCTTGGCCCCGTACAGATGCAATCCCTTCAGGGCGTCGGCGAACCGCTTTTCCAGCCGGTAGGCCTCTACCGAAGCAATCTGCTCCGCATAGGCGCAGCACAGGGGGTGCCCCGCCATCAAATAGGTAGTAGTCACCGAAGCCTTGGTCTGAGAATCCTCGGCGGTGGTGGTGGGCAGGTTGTTGGTCAAATACACCGCAAACCCGGCCACCTGGCCCACCTCGCCGGTCTTTAACCGCTTGTCCCCGGCAGCGGTGCCGCCCACAAACCGGCTGTCCTGCAACAGCAGGGCATGAACCGCCGGACTGATAGCCAGGCACCGGCCGTCCAGAGGCACATTGGCCTCGTCCAGCTTTTGCTTCATGCTCAAAATGGCGGCATACACATTGTCCTTGGTCAGCGCCATGGCCGTCATGGCCTCGGCCCCGGCCTTCAGCGTGCTGAAAATATAGGCGTCTGCCGTCTGGTTCAGGGCGTAGGCCGCCTTTTCCATGGCCTGCTCCATCAGGTCCCCGGCCGCCTGGGCCTTGTCTACATCGTCAATACAAAAGTTAAAGCTTTTGGCCTGGCTGATGGTCAAGGTCTGGTCGGTGGTCGCCAACTCCTCCGGGTCCGCCATATCCTGGTTGGGCGTGTAGGTCGAAACCGTAATGTCCCCCAGACTGTTGATATGGACGGTGTCCCCGGCCCGGCGAATTTCGCCGTCATAAAACCGGTTCACAAAGTAGGTGGCAACATGGGTGGCTTCCAGATTGGCCAAAAGCCGGGCGCTCCACAATTCGGGAATAAAGCTGCTCACTGCCATAAACATAACCCCTTTCTTTTTGGGGGAAGTCCCCCGCTCGGTATCCACTGTTTCGTTCTTTCTCCTGTTTCGGTATTCCTCTGTTTCTCTGTTCCTGTACGTCCCGGCCTTTTTGCCGCCCGGCCCCTTGGGCCCCCTCTGCGGCGCATCCGGGCCATTTTCTCTTAAAACAGCCTTTTCAAACTGTTTTTAATCCCCTGCCAATGGGAGTTAATCTCTGCCGCCGACATCCCGGCAATTTCCTCCCGGGTATACGCCACCGTCTCGGGCAGGGGTTCTCCGCCGCCGGTCACAATCCGGGGCAGCTGGTGCAGCGCCGCTTCCAGCCCATCGGCCCGCCCCTTTTCCCGGGCCGCCTGCCGTTCGGCCTCGGCCAGGGCCTCCGTCAATAGCCGGATTTCTTCCCGGCATCCAGCCAGCTCCCGCTGCAACGCCTCCAGCCCGGGCTCCTCAGCCTTTTCCAAAGGCGCTTTGTCCGAAACCTCTTTTTCCGAAGCCCCTTTTTCCGAAAGCTCTTTTTCCGAAGCTCCTTTTTCCAAAGTCCCTTTTCCTAAGGCTTCATTTTCCGAAGGTTCTTTCGTCAAAGCCTTCGTTTCCGTCCCTTTTTCTTCCGGCTTTTTCTCGTTTTGCTTCATGCTCTCTCCCCTCCTTCTTCTACCCCGCAGCGCTTCCGGGCCACCGTCTCGTCCTCGCCGTACCAGCGCATCCGGTATTCGTACTTTTGCAAAATCCCGGCCGCCACATCCGCCAAATCCCGGGCCCGGGCCTCCTCGGCGTCGGCCACAATGCTGTCGTCAAAGCCAAAGGCCAGGCCATACTCGCCCCGGGGCGCCAAATGCAGCAGGCTGGCCCAGGTATCCATGGCCCCCACCAGCTGGGTCAGCGCCGTTTGCAGCGCCCGCTGGATGTCCACTACCGTAGCGTACAAATCCTGCTTGCTCTCCCGAATCTCCGTAGCCGTCCGGTTCACATACTTCGGCTCGGCCAGCGACCCGGTGGAAAGCCCGCAGTTGTACTCAATCCGGGTCAAAATCCGGTTTAGCCCCTGATAGTAGCTGTCGTCCCGCAGCCGGGGCGCAAACACCTGATACAGGTCGCCCTCCCGGCCCTGAATATCCAGCCCCCGGAACAGCCGCTCCTTGCCCTTTGGCAGCTCCCAGTGGTCCTCCGTCAGCCGCAGGGCATCCCGGTCGGCGTCAATGGCCAGCTCGCCGCCCTCGTACTCCCACAGTAACCGGCTGTATTGCTTGTCCGCCTCCCGCATCAGCTCCACCGCATTGGCAAACACGCTCACGCCCAAAGGGCTGTGGGGGTCAATGGGATTGGCCTGAGGAATCCGAAAATAGGCAAACAGCGGCTCGGTCACGCCCTCCAGCACCGCCTTGGCCTCCAGCCCCTTCCAGGGCGAAGCACCTATAGGGATTTCCTGCCCCGGGCCGTAGGGGTTCTTCCCTACAAACACCCGGTTGGTGATTTGGTAGCCGCCCTTCACCGGCTCCTGGGTTTCCCATTTGGTAAACACCTCCCGGCCTTCCCGCTTTTGCTCGGCAAACACCGCCGAAAGCACCTGCCCCCGGCTGTTAAAGGCCAGCGGGAAAAAGCTTTCGGCCTGGATTACGTCCACTGCCAGCCCCCGGCCCTCGGGATAGGGCTTAAACACCACGCCGCCCTTGGCGCAGGCATACTCCACATACCGGCGCATTCCCGCCAACAAAGGCGCCAGCTGGTCGTTTAAAAATTGGGCCCGCTTCCCGCCGACCACCTCCGCCTGCATTTCCACCGTTACCAGCTTGGCCAGCTTCCCCGCAATGGCTGCCCCCAGGTTCAGGCTTTCCACCTGCCCCGGGATAAGCCAGGGGCTTTGGTTCCGGTAAATGCGGCTCCACAGGCCAATGGCCCGCTCCATGGCCGGGCTTGCCGCACACGTCGGATACATACTTTTGTCCATGCTCTCACCTCCCTTCGTCACAAGCTGCGTTCCCGTCCTGCCGTTTTGCTGCGGCTCTGTATCATCCCGCCCGCCTCCTTTCCGGCTTCCGCCTTTTCTTCCGTCATTCCCCCCGGCGGCTCCACACCTCGCTGAGGGCATACCGCACAGCGTCGATGGTGTGGTTGTCCCGGTCGGGATACCGGCTGATTACGTTGTCCTCCCCGTCCCGCTCATACTCGTACCCGGCAAACTCCGCCGCCGCTGCCGGACACCGGGCCGGGTCAATCACGATTTCTGCCAGGGATTGCAGCCACCGGGTAGAGGTCTCCACACTGCCCGGCCCTTTTTTGGCCCGGCGGCACAAAAACCCCTGCTGACGATAGTCCCCAATGGATTTGGGCTCGGCGCTGTCGGCCAAGATTCGATCGGCCCCGGTGACCCCCTTTTCCTCCCGCAGCCGCTGCCCGGTCTCGGCGTTGGTGCATTTGGTACACACCAGCTCGTCCAGCAAAAACAGCCGCCGCCGGGCCGGGTCGTAGTGGACCTTCACCCAGGCAAAGGGGTCGGGGTAATACCCCCAGTCCAGCCCCATATAAATATGGTCGAACTCCGCCAGCTCCTCCGGCAATATCTCCCGTAGCGTCAGGTTTTCAAACACCAGCCCCCCGGCGCTGTTGGCCTCGCCCAAATATTCATGGGCATAGGCTGCCGGGTCGGTTTCCTTCAAAAACGCCGCTTCCTCCAAAAACGTTTTCCCCAGCCAGGCCGGGGGCACCGTCTCGTAGGTGCTGTGGTGGCACAGCCGCCCCTCCTTCGGGGTCTGCAAATACCGGTTGGCCCAGTTGTTTTTGGTCCGGGGCGGGTTAAACGACTTAAAAATCAGCGCCCTCTCGCCGCCCCGCAGCACCGACTGCTCTATATTCCGCACCTGCTCGGCCCCGCCAAACTGGTCCAGCTCCTCAAACCACAGCACCCCTAAGTACCCAAAGGGCGTTTTAATGGACTTCAGCTTGGCCGGGTCATCGGCCCCCCGGAACAGAATCCGCTGCCCTGTGGCCCGCCGGGTAATTTCCAGCGGGCTCACACGGGACTCGAACTGTTCCTTCAGCGCCAGCTTTTCGATGGCCCATTGCATTTGGGCAAACACGCTGTCCCGCAGGGTGTCCTTCACCTGCCGGCAAATGAGTGCGTGGATTTCCGGGTTCCGGTACAGCTGCTCCAAAACCATCAGGCTCACAAAAGCCGATTTGGTGCTGCCCCGGCCCCCGTACAACACATACTCCCGGTGCCCTCCGGCCAGCAGGTCAAAATACACCGGGGCAAAGGCCGGGGCAATCATCCGGGCCGGGATTTCAAACCGCTCCTCTGCCGGGGCCTCCGCTGCCGAAAGCACCGTCCGCACCTCCCGGAAGGCACTCACATCCCCGGTCAGGGCCTTGCCGATAAGCCCTGCCGCCAGTCCCAGCGCCACATTCCGGGCCGCCGCTTCCGAATCCCCCAGCCCTAAAAGCTCCTCCAGCCGGGCCTGTCCCGCTTCCGGTAAGGGCCTCTCCAGCAACGCCGCTATATAAGCTTCCAGCCCATTTTCGCTCATACCCGGCCTCCTCCGGCGGCCTCCGGGGCTCGCCCCAGCGCTCCATGGCTGCAATCACCGGATGGTCGGGTAGCTCCCCGGCTCTCATCGCCAACCACCCCTTCCCGTCCGGCCGCCCCAGCTCGTTTCTTCGTCCCCGCTTCTGCACCTTGTCTCCTCCGCTCCGTTTTTCTCGCCCCTTTCCCGTTTTCTCTCTCCCAGGTTCCGGGTTAATTGTATCGGTGCCAAAGCCTCCTGTAAACCGCAGGATTCTGCGCTTTCCCACCACTTTTCTTCATTCGTTCCGAATACACTTGTTTTCCTGTAAAATACAATTCTTCCCCTCTAAAATCTTATCCCCTCCTTTTTTCAAAAAACTCCCCCATTTCCTCTTGTCTCCCCTTTCCCTTCTCCAGCGAGGGGGACGGCCGTTGGCCCGACGCCGTCAACGTCCTCAGTCGGGCCATAAGACCGGTTCCCGAGCGGGCCATATCCGGGCACTGCCCTTGACCCAATTCCCGCCCAGCCAACGCACAGTTAGCCGACTAAGGGAGCTTCTTCACAGCGTACGTTAACGCCCTTAGCGGTGAAGAACTCCCGCAGGAGGCTTTGTACGCATATCCCCTTTGCGCCCTTGCCCTTGCCCCTTGCCCCTTGCCCCTTTCCCTTGCCCCTTTCTCTTGCCCTTCCCACCCCCTCGCCCTCTTTTTTTCCCGCACAAAAAAAGAAGTGCGTCCCCGCACTCCTTTTCGTTTTTCTATGTCGTTTTCTTATTTCAGCAGCCCGGCCCCCGCCGCCAGGGCTTCCCGGGCCTGGGCCATCATTTCGTCCAAAATCACCTTCGCCGGGCGAATTTCCTTTAGGCCCGCAATGTCCTGCCCGGCCATCACAAACCCGTTCTGCACATCCCCGTCAATCAAGGCCAAGCGGTTGGTGCCCGTCGCCAGCTCTTCCAGCTGCTCCCGGCTCCCCCCGGCGTCCTCCAGCTTGTGATAGGCCGCAGAAAAATCGCTGCGGATGCCCCGGACGGCGCCCGTCCGCTTCCGGACCGAGCCGGTCACCACCACATCGCCGCTGCCCGCCTCCAAGATACGGGCCTTGGCCTGGGGATGAATGGTGCATTCCTCGGCTACCATAAAAGCGGTGCCCACCTGAACCCCCGCCGCTCCCATCACCAGTGCCGCCGCCAGCCCCCGGCCGTCGGCAAAGCCCCCGGCAGCAATCACCGGAACACTCATTTGGGGAATAACCTCCGTCATCAGGGTCAGGGTCGAAAGCTCGCCAATATGGCCGCCGCTTTCCGCCCCCTCAATCACCACAGCGTCCGCCCCCATCCGTTGTGCCGAAAGCGCCGCCTTAGCCGTGGCCGTTACACAAATCACCAAAATCCCCGCCGCATGGCAGGCCGCAATGGCCTCCGGGTCGGGCTTTCCGGCGCTCAGGGTCACAAAGGCCGGCAGCTCCCGCCACACCACCTCCAGCAGCTCCTGCTTATTGGGGTACAGCATGGGGATGTTCACCCCAATCGGCCCTGACCCAGCTGAAGTCATCCCAAAAAAGCACTGGCAGTACGTCGATTTCGCCCGTGT
>CAKTER010000039.1 GCA_934552695.1 uncultured Eubacteriales bacterium | reverse complement strand
CCGCCGCCAGCTTGTCCAGCGGCGTCCCTGCCGGGCAGGCCAGCCGGTACCGGGCCGCCGCCACACAGGCCATTACATTAACGGCCTTGGGCTTTAAGCGGGTCACGCCCAGCATATGCACCCCCCGGGGCAGGCAGCGGTTCAGCCGCTCCAAGGCCTCCCCCTCGGGGAAGGGCCCGGTCAGGGTCATGTCCGCATACTCCCCGCCGGAGGTCATCCCCAACGGCAAAGGCGCCGATAACGAGATTAACGGATGGGGGTTAAACCCGGCGGAATAAGCCAGAGGCAGTTCTGCCATCCGGGCCGCCCGCTGGAGCAGCCGCATCATATCCAAATGCCCCACAAACCGAATCCCCTCTTCTTTGGTATACCGCAGCCGGTAGGTCACCTTGGGGGGGACAGGGGGCTTTTGCGGGTTTTGCACCGGCGCTTCACTCATAACAAATCCCCCCTTCAAAGCACTTGGCCCCGCAGTTGGCGCAGGCCTGCCGGCAGTTGGGGGTGGTCAGCCCCAGCTGGGCCCGTTTCCGCTCCCGGATAAAAAACTCCTTGCTCACGCCTACGGAAATATGATCCCAAGGCAGCACCTCGTCAAACTCCCGCTTGCGGTTGGCATAAAAGACCGGGTCGATGCCGGTTTGGGCAAAGGCCTCCAGCCATTTGTTATAGTCAAAATACTCCGACCAGCTGTCAAACTTGCAGCCCAGCCGCCAGGCCGCCTCAATGGCCCGGCCCAGCCGCCGGTCGCCCCGGGCCAGCACGCCCTCCAGCGAGCTCAAATGGGTCTCGTGGTACTGGAACCGAATCTGCTTCCGCTTGATGTTGGACTTAACCAGCTTCGCCCGGCGGCCAAAGCTTTCCGGGGTCTCCTGGGCGTCCCACTGGAAGGGCGTAAAGGGCTTGGGGACAAAGCAGGAGGCGCTGGCGTTGATGGAAACCGGCCGGGGCCGCTGCTCCTTGGGCAGCTCGTAATAAGCGGCGGCAATTTTTTCCGTCAGGTCGCAAATCCCCAGCAAGTCCTCCTCGGTCTCGGTGGGCTGGCCAATCATAAAGTACAGCTTCACCCGGTCCCAGCCCCCGGAAAAGGCCAGCCGGCAGCCGTTTAAAATCTCTTCCTCGGTCAAGTTTTTGTTGATTACGTCCCGCAGCCGTTGGGTCCCGGCTTCCGGTGCAAAGGTCAGGGCGCTTTTCCGTACCCCCTGAATCCGCTCCATCAAATCCACGGAAAAGGCGTCAATCCGCAAGGAGGGCAGGCTTAGCCCCACGCACTTATCGGTAAACTCCGAAAGCAGGGCGTCGGCCAGCTCCGGAAACTGCGTGTAATCGCTGGTGCTTAAGGAAACCAGAGAAATCTCCTCGTGGCCGCTGGCGGCATACAGGGCCTCGGCCTGCTTCACCAGCGTATCCGCCTTTTTCTCCCGCACGGGCCGGTACGCAAACCCGGCCTGACAAAACCGGCAGCCCCGGATGCAGCCCCGGAACAGCTCCAGCGTCACCCGGTCGTGAACCACGTCGATGAGGGGCACAATCTGCTTTTCGGGGAAGAACGAGGCGTCCATGTCCTTCACCACCACCTTGCGGATAACGGGCCGGGCCTTGGGGTGGTTGGGGGTAATGGCTTCAATCCGGCCGTCAGGCAAATAGGTCACGTCGTAAAAGGCCGGCATATACAGCCCGTCCAGCTCCAACAGCTCCTCCAAAAACTCCCGCCGGGTACCGCCCCGCTTTTTGTGGGCCTTGTACCGCTCCATGATTTCGTCGTACAGCACCTCGCCCTCGCCCAAATAAAATATATCCACAAAGTCCGCCAAGGGCTCGGGGTTGTAGGCGCAGGTGCCGCCGCAAATAATCAACGGGTCCTCCTCCGTCCGCTCCCACCGGTGCAAAGGAATCCCGCCTAAATCCAGCAGGTTCAGCACGTTGGTATAGCACATTTCATATTGCAGGGTAAACCCCAAAAAGTCAAAGTCCCGCACCGGCGACCGGGTCTCCAGCGTAAACAGGGGAATCCCCTCGGCCCGCATGGCCGCCTCCATATCCCCCCAGGGGGCAAACACCCGCTCGCAATAGGTATCCTCCCGCCGGTTTAAAAAAAAGTATAAAATCTGAAGCCCCAGGTTCGACATCCCCACCTCGTAGGTATCGGGGAAGCAAAAGGCAAACCGCACGTCTACCTTGTCCGGGTCTTTTTCCACCATATTCCATTCATTTCCCGTATAGCGGGCCGGTTTGGTTACCGACATTAAAATCCGATCCGGGATGGCCACTTGATTCATAGCATCCTCCGAAAAATGCACATAGTTAAGTAAGATTATAGCACATTTTTTTCGGAAGAACCACAAAAAATCAGGATTTGCGGCTCAAAAGTTTTTCCAGCTCCACCAGTCCCAGGGGCAGCAGGCTCAGTAGCGCCACAAAGCCCCATTGCCCCGCCGTTAAGGCCACCGTGCCAAAGACCTGCCGCAGCTTTGGCCATTGTACCACCGCCGTTTGCAAACACAAGCCCACCCCAAGGGCCAGCCACAAAAACGGGTTGCTCCCGGGCCGCAGCCGAAAAACCGAGTCCTCGGAGCGCATATTAAACGCATGGACCAGCTGGGACAGGGACAGCACCGCAAAGGCCATGGTACGCCCCACCAGCTCCCCACCGCTGCGGTGCCCCAGACAAAAGGCCAGCAGGGTCAGGGCCCCAATCATGGCCCCCTCCACCCCAATGCGGCTGCCCAGCCCGCCGGAGAATATCCCCGCCTGCCGGGGCCGGGGCGGCTGCTCCATTACGGAATCCGGCGTTGGCTCCAACCCTAACGCAATGGCCGGTAACGAATCGGTAACCAGATTGACCCACAGCAGCTGGATGGGCAGCAGGGGCGCCGCCCACCCCAACAGCATGGCCAAAAACAGCGACAAAATTTCACCGATGTTGCAGGAAAGCAAAAAATGCACGGCCTTCTGGATGTTGGAGAATATCCCCCGGCCTTCTCGCACCGCCGCCACAATGGTCGAAAAATTATCGTCGGCCAAAATTATATCTGCCGCCGCCTTGGCCACTTCGGTACCGTTTTTCCCCATGGCGCAACCAATATCCGCCGCCCGCAGGGCCGGAGCGTCGTTCACCCCGTCGCCGGTCATAGCCACTGTAAGCCCCCGGGCCTGAAAGGCCCGCACAATCCGCAGCTTATGGGTAGGGGACACCCGGGCAAACACCGTAGCCCGGCCGCAGGCGGCCTTTAAAGCGTCTTCGGTCATTTCCTCCAGCTCCGGGCCCTCTACCACCCGGTCGCCCTCCCGGAATATCCCCAGCCGGGCAGCAACGGCCCGGGCGGTCTGCCCATGGTCGCCGGTGACCATTACCGGCCGAATCCCCGCCCTTTGGCACAAGGCCACTGCCTTTGCCGCTTCGGGCCGGGGCGGGTCCCACAGCCCCAAAAACCCAACAAACACCAGCCCGTTTTCCCACTGGGCTGCTCCCGGCTTTCGCGGGCTTTCCCGATAGGCCAGAGCCAGCACCCGCAGCGCCTCGGAGGCCAGCTCCCCGCACAATCTCAGGGCCTGCTGCCGCCCCTCTGCCGAAAAGGGCTCTTTCCCCTCCGCCGTCAGCGTGTGCGAACACCGGGCCAACACCACCTCCGGCGCTCCCTTCATTACCTGCAAAAACCCCCGGCCCGCTACCCGGTGGAGGGTGGTCATCCGTTTCCGCTCCGAGGAAAACGGCAGCTCGCCCACCCGGGGAAACTCCGCCTCCAGCCGGGTCTTGTCCTGTCCGGCCGCCCGGGCCCCCTCGGCCAACGCCAGCTCGGTAGGCTCCCCCGTCCACACCTCACCCTCTGTCCGCACGTCGCTGCACAAAGCCGCCAGCATCCACAGCACCCGGCATTTTTCCGGGTCGGTGAGTGTCCGGGTGGTTTCGTCGGCCCATGCCGTCACCTGCATCCGGTTTTGGGTCAGGGTGCCGGTTTTATCGGAGCAAATCACCTGGGCCCCGCCCAACGCCTCCACCGCCGTCAGCCGCCGGACGATGGCGTTCTGCTTGCTCAGCCGCTGCATCCCCAAGGCCAGCACAATGGTTACAATGGCCGTCAGCCCCTCGGGGATGGCCGCCACCGCCAAGCTCACCGCCGTCATAAACATGGTAAAGGGCGGAATCTGCCGCCACAGCCCCAGCAAAAATATCCCGCCGCAAATAGCCAACGCGCCGGCCCCCAACACCCGGCCGGTTTGGCCCAGCCGTTTTTGTAAGGGCGTTTCCTCCTGCTTTTCCCGGGTCATCAGCCCGGCAATCCGCCCCATTTCCGTGTCCATCCCGGTGGCCGTCACCACCGCCCGGCCCCGGCCATACACAATGTAGGTGGCCGAAAACACCATGTTTTTCCGGTCGCCCACCGGGGCCGCCGCCGGCAGCACACAGCCGGCCTCCTTCTCCACCGGCTCCGCTTCCCCCGTCAGCGCCGCCTCCGCCGCCCGCAGACTGGCCGTTTCCAAAAGCCGGGCATCCGCCGGCACATAGTCCCCGGCTTCCAGCTCCAAAATATCCCCCGGCACCACTTCTTCCGCCGGGATTTCCCGCAGCACCCCGCCCCGCCACACCCGGGCGTGGGGCGCCGCCATGGCCCGCAATGCCGCAATGGCTTGTTCGGCCTTGCTCTCCTGCACCACCCCCAGCAGGGCATTGACCACTACAATGGCCAAAATCACAATGGAATCCACGTAGTCCGCCTCGCCCCGGGCGTAGGACACCGCAAACGAAAGCCCCGCCGCCGCCAACAGCAGCAGCACCATAAAGTCCCCCAGCTGGGCCAGAAGCTTTTTGAAAAACGACGGTGGTTTCTCCCCACTGTCGATGGTGTTGGGCCCAAAGGACGTCAGCCGCCGGGCCGCCTCGCCCTCGCTCAATCCCTGCCGCCCGTCGGTCTCCAGCTTTTGCACGGCGTCCTGCCACTCCTGCGTATGCCACATACCCCGTCCTCCTTTAGCTTGTCTTGCAAAAGTGTATGACCCGGATTGGACAAATATGAAAAGCCCGGCACTGGGCCGGGCTCCTCCTCAGGCAGCGGCGTGGCTTTCCGCTGCGGCTTCCAGCATATTCTCGATAAAAATACCATACCCCCGGGTGCAGTCGTTGACAAACACATGGGTCACCGCTCCCACAAGCTTACCGTTTTGCAGCAGCGGACACCCGCTCATGCCTTGCACAATGCCCCCGGTGGCCTCCAGCAGCGCCGGGTCGGTGATGCAGACCACCAGCCCCTTATCCGCTGCCAGCCCCGTCCGGTTCACTTGTTCAATCTCCACGGCATAATCCCGCAGAGTCCCATCCACCAAACTGGTTCGCAGCACCGCCGGGCCCTCGGCCACCTCCTGCCGCAGGGCCACCGGCACCGCTTCGGTGGGCAACCCTGTCCGGTCGGTCAGTTCTCCATAAATCCCCTGCTCCGTGTTGGTTTCTACCTGCCCCAGCTGCCGGGCCTTGTCTAAAATCCCCAAAAGCTCTCCGGGCTTCCCCTTTTGCCCCCGGTTCACCCCGGTGAGCAGGGAGCGGCACAGGCTCCCGCTTTCAATGGGCATCAGGCTTTGGGTATCCACATCGTACACCCCATGGCCCAAGGCCCCAAACTGCCCGGTGGCAGCGTTGTAATAGGTGAGGGTACCAATGCCCTGGGCGCTGTCCCGCACCCACACCCCCAGCTTGTACCCGCCGCTTTCACCGGCCACCGGCGTCAGCTCCACCTGCCTGTCCCGGCCGCCCCGGGTCACCGTTAAGGTCAGGGGCCGGCCGCCGCTTTCCGCTACCATCCGGCTCAAGTCCTCTTTTTCGGTAACGGCCACACCATCCACTGCCCGAATGCGGTCGCCGGTTTTTATCTGGCCCCGGGTAGGGTCGGCCACCCCGGCCACCTCCCCGGTGCCCAGCACCAGCACCCCCTCGGCCTCCAGCGTTACCCCCACCGGCACCCCACAGGGCACCAGCATGGGGGCCGCCCAGGCATTGACCGCCACCGTTTTCACCGGAATGGCCCCAAACAGCGCCACCTTGGCACTGCCCTGCCCGCTTTTTTGGGCAGTCACCACCGGCCCCTCCGCCGTTTCGTCCTCGCAAAGCGCCAACACCCCGGTGGTCTCCGCATCGAACCGCAAAAAGAACGGCGTGGGGTAGGAGGACAGGCGGCTGCTTTCCCCTACGATTAGGTTAAGCTGTGCGGGCAGAAGAACCCACAGCGCCGCCGCAGCCCCCAGGATCAGCAGGGCCATGCCCACAAAAAATGCCAAAAAATGCTCCCGTATCCACTGCATAATCCGCCTCGCCTTGTCAAAATTAAGCGGCGTGCTTGGCCGCTCGGGATTAAAATAACCTGCGCTTGGCGGCGCTATACAGTGAATGATTGCGCTTTTTGGCAAACAATGTGACCCTCTCCATCAAAAACGGATTCCGCCCTTTTCGCTTTCGCCTTTCCGCCTTTTTTTCATTTTCCTTTCTTCTATATTTTTTCGAATCGAATCTCGATTATTCTTTTTTATTTATCTTGCTTTGATTCTTTGCGCCCCCTTTTCCCGCCCGGCCAGCCGTCCTTTGCCAAATTCATTCATTCCCCTTGCCCCACCGCACAAACCGGGGGCCTTCCGCTCCCCTCTTGCCGTTGGGCACAAAGCCGCACTTTTCCAGCACCCGCTGGGAAGCCCGGTTTTGCGGCTCCGTTTCGGCCTCCACGCCCTGTACGCCGGGCTGGGCCAGCGCCCAGGCCACCGCCGCCTGCACCGCCTCGGTGGCATAGCCCTGCCCCTCGTATTCCGGCCGCATTCCGTAACCAATCTCCACCATCCCCTCTACCGCCGGGCCCTTAAAGCAAAAATCCCCTACCATTGCGCCGTCGGGGCGGGAAACCATCCAGGCCGCATACCACAGCCGCTGCGCCGGATAGTTCCGACAGCCCATCCGCATCTCCCCATAGGCCGCTTGCGTTTCCTCATCGGCCTCGGCAACGACGAGGCGCTCCATTTCCTCGTCCGAAGCCGGAGCCATCCGCAGGCGCCGGGTTTCCAGCACGGTTTTTCCCGGGGCAGAGCCCAAGCGGTCGTCTTCCCGGTATGTTTCTTCTCCCATTTTCCCTCTTTCCTTTCTTTCCGGCCTGCCCCGCTTACCGCCGCTTCAGCAAAATCAGCTCCGGGTTGGCGCCCCCTTCGCCATACTCGCCTACCAGCCAAAACGAGGGCCCGGCCACCACACCCACATACCGGGCGGGGCCATCGCCAAACCCGCTTTCCACCTGAGCGCCCCAATACACCTCGTGATTGTCCAGCAGCCGCACCCGTTGGCCGTTAGGCATAGGATAAGCCAAATTCACATACCGCCCGCCAAGCGGCAATAGCTCCGCCACCGCTTGCAGCTCCGGCACCCCCAGCTCTCCAAGCTCCCGCAACAGCTCCTGCTTCAGGGCAGCAAAGGCCTCCGGCCCACCCAGCCGAATATACCGGCTCACCCAGCAGGGCCGCCCCATGGGACAGCCCCCGGTTTCCAAACATCCCCCACACCGGGCCACATCGGGACATTGGGCGCAATCGGCCCCACACAAACCTTTGCTCATCCGCTTTCTCCCCTTTTCTTCTCTCTTCTTTCTCTTTTTTCTTTTTTCTTTTTTTCTTTTTTTCTCTTTTTCTTTTTTCTCTATTCTTTTCTTTCTCGCTTTCCTTTCTTCTCTCCTTCTTTTTCTTTCCGTATGGGAATCCATTCGGCGTCCGCCCCGCCATTCCTCCCCGTTTTATGAAATTTTTGCCATTTTTCGTTTTTCTTACGGGTTCTTCCTCGTCCCACACAAAAAGCTCCCACCCCATCGGGCAGGAGCCTTGCTGCTATTCTGATATTCCAATCCTACAGCACCTTGGCCAAAAAGCTTTGCAGCCGCTCGCTTTGGGGTGCGGTAAAAATCTGCTCCGGCGTGCCTTCCTCAATCAACCGCCCGCCGTCCATAAACAGCACCCGGCTGCCCACCTCCCGGGCAAAGCCCATTTCGTGGGTCACGCACACCATAGTCATGCCCTCGTGGGCCAAATCCTTCATAACCTCCAGCACCTCGCCTACCATTTCGGGGTCCAGGGCGCTGGTGGGCTCGTCAAACAGCATCACCCGGGGCTTCATGCACAAAGCCCGGACAATGGCCACCCGCTGCTTTTGCCCGCCGGAAAGCTGGGACGGGTAAGCCCCGGCCCGGTCGGCCAGACCCACCCGGTGCAACAGCTGCATGGCCTCCTCCTCGGCCTGGGCCTGAGGCTTTTTTTGCAGCTTGATGGGGGCAATGGTCATGTTTTTTAAAATGGTCATGTGGGGGAAGAGGTTAAAGTGCTGGAACACCATCCCCATTTTTTGCCGGTACAGGTCAATGTTGGCCCGGGGGTCGGTTATGTCGCTGCCCTCGAACAGGATGCGGCCGCCGGTAGGCATTTCCAGCAGGTTCAGGCATCGCAAAAACGTGGATTTCCCGCTGCCCGAAGGCCCGATGACCACCACTACCTCACCGGTGTAGATGGTGTTGCTCACCCCGTCCAGCGCCTTAATGGCCCCGCCTTTAAAATATTTTTTCAGGTCCTCCACCTGAATCAAAGCGTCAGTGGTCACTGTTCCGCAGCCTCCTCTCCAGCCGGCCTACCAGCCAGGTAAAGAATACCACCATCACCAGATAAATCCCGGCCACCGCCATCAGCGGCTGGAAGGCCGAAAACGTGCGGCCCCGGATAATATCCCCGGCCTTGGTCAAGTCGGTTACGGCAATGTACCCGGCTACCGAAGTTTCTTTTAACAGCACGATAAACTCGTTGGCCAAGGCGGGCAGCACGTTTTTAAAGGCCTGGGGCAAAATGATGTAGCGCATGGTCTGCACAAAGTTAAAGCCCAGCGACCGCCCGGCCTCGAACTGGCCCTCGTCGATGGAAAGAATGCCGCCCCGGATAATTTCGGCCACATACGCCCCCGAGTTAATGCCAAAGGCCAAAATGGCCACGGTGACCTTTTGCCCCGACGAGGCCGAAGCAAAAATAACAAACCAGGAAATCAACAGCTGCACCACCGCGGGGGTGCCCCGAATCACCGTCAGGTAAATCTTACAAATCAGGTTGAGCAACGACAGGACAAAGCGCCCGGCGCCGGGCCGCATATCGTCTTTGTTTTTATCGTAGGTGGAGCGGATGATGGACACCACCACGCCAATGATAATGCCGAGGATAACGGCGCAAAGCGTAATCTTCAGGGTCGTCCCCAACCCCGAAACCAAATACTTCCACCGGTTATCTTCGATAAAGTTTAAAATAAAGTCCGCTTTTTGTTTGGCAAACCAGGCCGACACGCCGGGCCCCCCTTCCCCATTTTCAAACATGCCGCCAATACAAGGACAGGGGCGGAAGCTCCGCCCCTGTATCCAGCCGGTATCGGTGGCTTAGTTGTTGGCCGCTACATAGGCCTTGGCCGGCTCGTTATCGATGATAACGCAATCAATCTTGCCGGTCATCAGCGCCTGTACGGCATCGGCGCCCTTGCTGTACCGTTCTACATGGTCATCGCCAAAGTCGTCGGTGGCATAAATATCGCCGGTGGTATCCTGCTGTACGCCAACGGTATAATCGGCGCCTTCGGCATACAGGTCGTCTACGGATTTAATAGGAGAATCGCTCATAACAATGATGGACTGGATGCCGGTGGCATAGGTATCGGAGAAATCGACGCTCTGCTTCCGTTCCTCGGTCACGGTCATCCCGGCCATGCCCATGTCAATCTTGCCGGTCTGGACGGCGGCAATGATGGAGCCAAACTCCATGTCCTCAATCACCAGCTGCTTGCCCATCTTGTTGGCAATGGCCTCGGCCACTTCGGCGTCGATGCCCACAATTTTCTCGTTCTCATAGTATTCGTAGGGAGGGAAGGTGGCGTTGGTGCCCATGGTCAGGGTTCCGGCGTCGGCAGGCAGCTCCGCCAGCTCTAGGGTGTAGTCCTCGCCGCTGATGTACTTGGCCACAATCTTATCCAGCACCCCGTCGGCCTTCAGCTCGGCCAAAGCGGTGTTAATCTGCTCCAGCAGCTCGGTATTGTCCTTGGCTACGCAAATGGCATAGTCCTCGGAAGCATACTCGGTATCCAAAATTACCAGCTTGCCGGCCTCTTCGCCGTCGGTGGCGGCGCTATCCCCGGTGTTTTCGGTGTTTTCGGTATTCTCTTCCTTCTTGGTATCGTTGCTGCCGGAAGAGCACCCGGCCCCCGCAACCATTACCACAGCCAACACAGCAGCCAAAGCCGCTTTCATCATCGAATTCTTTTTCATGGTGGATTTCCTCCTTAAAATATTTCTTCGCTAAAACCAATCGCTTTATTAACTTTCCACATTATAGCGCAGCCCTTTTCAAAAAGCAAGGATTATTTTATAAATATACGAAAAATTTTTAATACGATGTTATATATTCATTCTCTTATGTATAGAACCAGCCGGAGAACTCCCTCTCCGGCTGGTTTTCTCCTTTGTTTTCGGTTGCTTAGGCGTTTTTCCACAGGGGCAAACGCACCAAAATTTTAAATAAGTCACCGTCCACCACAATCTCCATGTTCCCGCCCTGGATTTCCGCCAGGCTTTGGGTAATGGCCAGCCCCAGGCCGCTGCCCTCGGTGGTGCGGGCCTCGTCCCCTCGGATAAACCGTTCCGCCAGTCGCTCCGTAGAAATGGTAATCTGGTTGGCCGAAACATTTTTGACCGAAAGCACGCCAAAATCCCCCTCGGGGTATACGTCGATATACACCCGGCTGTGGGGCATGGCATATTTGACCACATTGGAAAGCAGGTTTTCGGCAATCCGCCACAGGTGCTTCCCGTCGGCGGCAATCATCACCGGCTGGGGGGTCTCTCCCATCACCACCTGTAAATCGTTGTCATCCAGCTTATCCTCGTACTCACCGGTGGCTTGCAGGATTAGCTCCCGCAGGTTCAGCCGGTGCCGCTCCACCCGCACATTGCCGCTGCTGACCTTGCTGGCCTCTACCAAATCCTCGATCAGCTGCTTTAACCGGTGGCTTTTATCGTCCAGCACCCGCACATATTCCTTGGCTTTTGGGTTTTGCAAATCCTCGTGCTTGAGCAAATCCACATAGGTTATCATCGAGGTCAGGGGCGTTTTCAGGTCGTGGGACACGTTGGTAATCAAATCGGTCTTCATCCGTTCGCCCTTGACCGCCTCGGACACTGCCCGGCGGATGTTGCTCTGGATGCC
>CAKTER010000038.1 GCA_934552695.1 uncultured Eubacteriales bacterium | reverse complement strand
TTAGACATAAACAAATCCTCCGCATGGTCTAAGCCATACGGAGGATTAACTGTTTTACGGACACCCGTCTATCGGGAACCGTCTTTTGAAAGCCGTTTTTACAATCAATACAGTTTTAGGTAGCGGTCAATCTCCCACTGGGATACGCTCCGCTGATAATCCGCCCACTCGTGCTTTTTGGCTTCCAGATACTTGTCAAAAATATGCTCTCCAAGGGCTTCCTTTATCAGGGGGTCCTTTTCTACCTCGGCAATGGCCTCGCCCAAGGTGGCAGGCAGGCTTTCCACACCCATTTCAGCCAACTCCTCAGCCGTCATGGAGAACAGGTTTCGATCCACACTGGGAGGCACCGCCATCTTCTTTTCAATCCCATCCAGGCCGGCGTAGAGCATAACCGCCATTTCCAAATAGGGGTTGCAGGCCGGGTCGGGGCACCGCAGCTCGACCCGGGTGCTCTGCCCCCGGGCCGCCGGAATCCGAATCAGCGGGCTCCGGTTGGCCTTCGACCAAGCGATATATACCGGGGCCTCGTAGCCGGGTACCAGCCGCTTGTAGGAGTTCACCAGGGGGTTTGTCACCACGGTCATGCCCTTCATGTGGTGCAAAATACCGGCCATAAAATGATAGGCGGTCTCGCTCAGCTGGTTTTCCCCCTCCGCATCGTAAAAGGCGTTCTTCCCGTCCCGGGACAACGATACATTGGTATGCATCCCGCTGCCGGCTAAATCGGCCACCGGTTTAGGCAGGAAAGAGGCAAACAGCCCGTTTTGCTGGGCCACGGTTTTAACCACCAGCTTAAAGGTCATAATGTTATCGGCTGCCCGCACGGCGTCGGCATACTTAAAGTCGATTTCGTGCTGGCCGTGAGCGCATTCGTGATGGCTGGCCTCAATCTCGAAGCCCATATCCTCCAGCAGCAGGCAAATCTCCCGCCGGGTATTCTCTCCCATGTCCGTAGGCCCCAAATCAAAATAGCCGCCGTTGTCGTGGGGGGTCAGGGTGGGTTCACCCTTTTCATCGGTCTCGAAGAGGAAAAACTCCAGCTCCGGGCCAATGTTTATGGTATATCCCATAGCGGCCGCCCGCTGTACCGCCCGTTCCAGCGCATACCGGGGCGATCCGGCAAAGGGATTCCCATCGGGCTGGTAAATATCGCAAATCAGCCGGGCCACCTTGCCGCTGTTTTGTGACCAAGGATAAATAACAAAGCTGTCCAAATCCGGCCGCAGCGACATATCCGATTCCTCGATACGGACAAACCCCTCAATGGAGGAGCCGTCGAACATACACTTGTTGTCCAGCGCTTTTTCCAGCTGCTTATAGGTAATGGCCACATTTTTCAGCGTTCCCAAAATATCCGTAAACTGCAGCCGGATAAACTTTACATCGTTTTCAACACACAGTCGGCGGATATCGTCCTTCGTATAGCCCATAATGTCCTCCCTCGCTTACTGCTCTTCTTTCCCTGCTCGAAACAGAGCGTCAAAACAGGCGACGCCCTGCACCAAATTGGCCCGCTGTTCCTCGGTCAGTCCGGAGTAAAACCGATTCAAAATCTCAACAATCTTTCCGGTCATCTCGTCCACCGAGCGTTTGCCCTTGGCGGTAATCTCGATATTTACCTTCCGGCCATCCTCGCTCTTCCGAGGCTGTTTTTTCCGCAAATACCCTTCCTCGGCCAGCTTCGACACGGTAAGCGACACACTGCTTTTGCTAATGTTAATCTCCCTTACCAAATCCGAAACCGTCCGCAGCTTGTAGTGGTAGATTAAAAACAAAATCCCAAACTGCCGGCTGGTTAAATCCAGCTTGTTTTTCCCTTTTCCGTTTACATTAAATTCCCGGTCGTACACCTGGGCTTTCCAATGTCCCAAACGGATGTTAAAGGCAACCAGCTTTTCCGCAAGCGCCCGGGATTCCTGTGAATCCATACCAATCACTCCAAGTCAAATTGTTCTGTATTAGAACATACCGATTTTATTCTACC
The DNA here is from genome assembly GCA_934552695.1 of uncultured Eubacteriales bacterium. Lineage (GTDB taxonomy): Bacteria > Bacillota > Clostridia > Lachnospirales > Anaerotignaceae > CAKTER01. The sequence continues at coordinate 9,553 of CAKTER010000038.1, read as the reverse complement.
CGGCTCCATTTGTCAAGTCAATTCCGGTTGAAGTTTGGCAAAAATTAAGGTAAACTAGGAATAAGGATGTGACGGAAATGCAAATGGGTATTGTGGAGCTGGATATTCACGGAATGACCAAGCGCCAGGCCAAAATCTTGATTGATTCCCGCTTAAACCGGGTCAACAATAGCGTCTACCGCCTGCGAATCATCCACGGCTACCGGAGCGGCACCGAGCTGATGCGGATGGTGCGGCAAGCCTATGCCAAACACCCCAAGGTGCTGCGGGTGGAGGTTGGCCTAAACCCCGGGGAGACCGATTTGATTTTGCGGGAGCTGTTTTAAGGAGGGAGTCCGGTGGACGAACGGCTGGTTTACGAAGTCCTTTCGGTGGTAGAGGAAATCCCCGCCGGACGGGTAGCCACCTACGGTCAAATCGCCCGGCTCATCGGCCGGGAGAAAAACGCCCGGTTGGTAGGCCGGATTCTCAGCCGGGCAGAGCACTACGGCGCCTACCCCTGCCACCGGGTGGTGGGCCATAGCGGCCGGCTGGCCCCGGGCTGGCCGGAGCAAGCGTTTTTGCTGGAAGAGGAAGGGGTGGCGCTAAAAGCCCCCTTTTATGTAGACTTGAAAAAGTACGGCTGGGAGGCCTAGGCGCAGAATACATACCAAAAGGGAGGCAATCCGCCTCCCTTTTCTGTACTCGGATATTCTTTTGTGAGGTATCTTTGCTTTTCTGCTGTTTTTTTATTCTCCCAGTCAGGCCTTCCGTCCGGCCCGCCCTATGGCCTTCCGCAGCATATCCAGCGGAATCACCAGAAAAGCCAGACAGAGGCAAACCAGCCAGCCCTGGGGCGACAGCGCCTCTACACTCAGCGCCACGCCTCCAAAGGTCACAAACACAAATTGCAGGGCAAAAATCGCCGCAAAAACCAGCAAAAACGTTTTGTTCCGTCCGATTCCCTGGAGCGGATTGATATGCTCTGTACGGGCATTTACCCCATTAAAGGCAATGGCCATCATAAATGTAGCAAACACGGCCGACTTTAAATAGGTCAAATCCACCGCTCCAAACAGGTTCCGAATGGGCGGGAAGAACAAAATCCCCAAACATACCGCCGTAATATACAGGGCCGCAGTCAGCACACCGCCCATCATCTTCCGGGTCACAATGCCCGCCGACCGGGGAATGGGCGGCTCCTGCATATACTCCGCCAACGCCGGTTCGCTGCCAAAGGCAATGGCCGCCAGCGTGTCCATGGCCAAATTGACCACCAGCAGCTGCACCACCGTTAAAACCACCGTTTCGCCCAGCAGGGGGCCCAAAAAGCAAATGAGCACCGCCGCCACGTTAACAGTGAGCTGGAACTGCAAAAACTTCCGGATGCTATGGAACATGGTACGGCCATACAAAATGGCCTTATCAATGGAAGCAAAGTTATCGTCCAAAATGGTAATATCCCCGGCTTCCTTCGCCACCTCGGTGCCACTGCCCATGGCAAAGCCCACGTCGGCCTTTTTCAGGGCCGGGGAATCGTTCACCCCATCCCCCGTCATGCCTACCACCCAGTTCAATTCCTGGGCCGCCCGCACCAACCGGCTCTTATCTGCCGGCAACGCCCGGGCTACCACTCGCAGCCGGGGCAATATCTCCTTCAGCTCTTCGTCGGTAAGGGCTGCCAGCTGGGGCGAGGTCAGCGCCACCTGGTCGTCTTCCGTCAAAATCCCGGCTTCCCGGGCAATGGCAGAGGCGGTCTCGATACGGTCGCCCGTGACCATCACCACCTGCACCCCGGCATTTTGAACCTCCCGAATGGCCTGTACCGCTTCCTTCCGCACATTATCCCGGATGCTTAACAGGCAAATCAGCGCCAAATCGTTTCCATTGACGTCGCCCTGGGTACGGGCCACCGCCAGCAGCCGCATGGACCGGGCCGCCTGCTGATCCATGTAGGCCGTTAAGGCCTCCCGATCCGGCAGAGGGCACTCCTCCCCTTCGGCGTTTACATACCGGCTGCAACGGGCCAGCAGGGCCTCGGGGGCGCCCTTGATGTAGGTCACCCGTGCCCCGTCGTCCTGCCGCAGGGTCACGCTGGAGCATTTTTTGTTGGAGTCGAAAGGCAAAAACTCCTGTACCGACTCCCGGGCCAGGCCCTCGGCCTCGCCGGCTTCGGCCAAAAACGTCATCAACGCCCGGTCGGTGCTGTTGCCGCCAATGACCTGCCCGGCGCTGTAAATGGCGCTGTTGTTCAAGCCCACGCCGGTCACAAGGGCCTGCCGCAGCGCTACCGGCAGCTCAGCCAGCCCGGCAAATGTCCGGCCGTCCCCGGCGGAAAGCTCGGCCACCGAAAGCCGCCCCTCGGTAATGGTGCCGGTTTTATCGCTAAACAGCAAGCTCAGGCTCCCCGCCGTCTCCAGCCCGTTAATCTTCCGTACCAGCACGTTATCCTTTACCATCTTCATGCTTTGGAGCGAAAGCAGGATGGAGGTAAGCATGGGCAGGCCCTCGGGCACGGCGCACACAATAACGGTAACCGCCACCGTAATCGCATCTACCACCAGCCGCACCCAGCCGTAAACATCCGCCGGGGCCTGGCCCGTCAGCAGGGTTTTCAGCAAAATCCCCAGGGCTATGCACACAGCCCCGATATAGCCCAGGGTGGATATCTGCTTGGCCAGCTTGGCCAGCTTCACTTGCAGGGGAGTCTCCCGAGTGTCCTCCTGGACCTCCAGCGCCAGCTGTCCAAACAGGGTCTTGTCCCCCACCACGTCCACTTCCAGCGCCCCTTCGCCGCCGCAGACCACCGTGCCCCGGTAGGCATAATAGGGATTCAGCAGGTCTTTTTTATCAAACCCGGCCCCGGCGGGGATTGCCTGCTTTTCGGCCTCCTCGGTCTCGCCGTTCAGCGCCGCCTGGTCCACCCGCAGGCTGCCTTCCACCACCACGCCATCCGCCGGGATTTTATCCCCGGCCTGCAAGCGCACGATGTCCCCCACTACCACCTGCCCCAGCGGAATTTGCTGTAGGTGACCGCTGCGGAGCACCTTGGCCGTCTCCCGGCTGGTCTCCTCGGCCTTTAAGGCCAACGCCTTCCCCTCCTGCTTATTCTCGCTGAGCGCCGAAACGCCGTTGGCAATCACAATGGCAATCAAAATGCCCACCGGCTCGAACCACTCGGCCTGCCCCAGCACATACAAAACCACCTGTACGGCCAGCGCTACCAACAAAATGCGAATCATGGGATCCCGGAACCCGTTCAGCACCTTTTTCCACAAGGGTTCCGGCGGCAGCTGGGTCAGCTCGTTGGTGCCAAACCGGTTTCGGCTTTCTTCCACCTGTTGGGGCGTCAATCCAGTTTTCATCGGGTTCTCTCCGTTTCATTTGTTAAATCCATTGGGTTTATTATTGGGTTTATTTTCCCTATTATCCATTGGCTTCCGAAATTTGTCAAGTTGCCCAATTCTTAATATTTTATGACAAAAAGACCGGTCGTACACCGGTCTTTTTCGGTTATTCCCCCGGCTTGCGGCAATACCGGGCAATGGTCGAAAGCATCTCCTGTACCCGCAGGGGCTTGGCCAAATGGGCGTTCATCCCTGCCTCCAAGCACCGCCGGGCGTCCTCCTTAAAGGCATTGGCCGTCATGGCAATAATGGGGATGGTTTTGGCGTCGGGCCGCTCCGTTTGCCGGATAATGCGGGTTGCTGTCAGACCGTCCAGCACCGGCATCATCACATCCATCAGAATCCCGTCAAACGTCCCGGCCGGGTTCTTTTGGAACAGGTCCACCGCCTGCCGGCCATCCCGGGCCCGGGTCACGGTCACCCCGGCATCCTCCAAAAGCATTTGGGCAATCTCCGCATTCAGCTCGTTATCCTCCACCAGCAAAAGATGCAGCCCATCCAAGGTTCCGCTGGGCACCGGCAGCTCCCGGCGGGGCTCGGCCGGCTTTTCCGCCACCTCAAAGGACAGCGTAATCGTAAAGGTCGAGCCCACCCCTTCCCGGCTGGTAATCGCAATGGTGCCGTGCATTTGGTCAACCAGGCCCTTAACAATAGCCATGCCCAGCCCCGTCCCCAGATATACGCTGCGGGCGTCGGAATGCTCCTGGGCAAAGGGGTCGTAAATGTGCTTCAAAAACTCCTGGCTCATCCCCACCCCGGTATCCGCAATGACCCATTGATAGGTAATGGCCCCCGGCTCCTGCTTTAGGATGGTCAGCCGGGTCGTCACCTTACCGCCCACCCGATTATATTTGATACAGTTGGTGTAGATATTTAAAAAGATTTGCCGCAAATGCAAGGCGCTGCCGTACACATACCCGGGTACCAACCGCTCCGACCGGGGATCGCATTCCAGCGTGACCCCCGACTCGGCGGCCCGCTGCTCCAAAATAACAAGAATCTCCCGGGACAGCTTCCGCATATCTACCGGCTCCCGGGCCAGCAGAATCTCGCCGCTTTCCAGCTTGCTCATCTCCAAAATATCGTTGATGAGCGACAGCAAATAATCCGCCGCCACCTGCATTTTTTCCCGGTTGGCCTGCACCAGCGGGGCGTTGTCGGGATGGGTGGAGTTAATCTCCAACAGTCCAATAATCCCGTTCAGCGGGGTGCGGATGTCGTGGCTCATCCGGGACAAAAAATTGCTTTTGGCCACATTGGCCCGGTCGGCCCGCTCCATGGCTGCTCTAAGCATCTCATTTTTGTTTTGCAGGCTTTCGGCGTAAGCCCGCTGGGCCTGCATCTGCTCCTCCCGGTAGCTCTGCGCAATCCGCCAGCGTACCGCATTCAAGACCATGAGGACACCTAAGTAAATGACAAATGTATATAGTAGCGCCCAGGGCAAACTGCTAAACACGTTCCGATCCGGCAAAAAGGCATAAATACAGTAGTTACGGCTCCGCACCATCAGCCCGAAATGCCGAAAAACCGAATCCCTAGCCTGATTGGCATACACCAGCTTGCGGCTGTCCGTGGATTCCTTGATGCGCCGCAGGATTTGGATGTCATCGACATCGGCGCCCATCAGCGATTCGTCGTTGCTGGCCAGGATATGGTTGCCGCTGCTAACCACAATGGTGCCGTTGTTTTCCATGGTAAAGCCGGAAAGCAAAAAGGCCGGGGAGAATGTAAAGGAGCGGATATATTCCGCCGGGGTATGGTAATAGGCCACAATAATCCCCGGGGCGTCCTCCCGCTGCACAGCCGCTATATCCACCACGCTGCTGTCGGCGCAACGGAGCCGCAGGGTGTACCGCTTTTCCGGATAACGGGCCACTTCGATGAGCGATGGCGAGTTTAGGCACTCTGCCAGCTCGGCTGGCGGCTGGCCCTCGGCATCGTACCCCTGAACCAGCTGCCCGGCCTCGTCCATTAGCCAAATGCCCGAAACATAGGTTTCTCCGGCCAGCCGTTCCAGAGTTTCCGCATTCGGCTCTTCCCCGTTCAGGCCACCGGCAATCCCCCGGCAGCTTTCCACAACCCGCATCAGGCTTTTGGTCTCGGCCGCCAAATCGATCCGGTCGTACCGGTTGCACTGCTCCCTCACATAATCTACCGCAACCAACAGGGTGCGCTGGGCCTTCGCCACATCGGAGTGGCTGCTTATCCCAAAAACCACAAACAAAACCGCCAAGCCGATGAGCACCTGCATCAAAATGTTGCGCCGGGGCGTAGGCTCCGTCAACCGTTTACTGCTCATGGCTGTCTGCCTCCATAAATTTTTGCGGGTTCTCCAAATACTTACCAATGATGGTTTCCATGGTGCCGTCACGGCGCATTTCCTCAAAAATAGTAGAAAGCTCCTGCTCCAGCCCCCGGTCATCCTCCCGGGCAAAGGCCACCCCCAGCCCCACCGTCAGCAGGGGCTCATCCAAAATCCGGTATTCCAGGTCATAATCCATCATGTATTGCAAAATCGAGGTTTCGTGGGCGGCCACCGCATCCGCATACCCCTTGCTCAAAAAGGGATAGATGAGCTCCCGGGAAGGAAAGGAGAATACCTCGGCCACCTTGGGGACAGGGGACTCCTCCTGGTGTAAAAACAGCTGCTCCGGCTTGGTGGTGGATTGCACGGCCACCCGCTTCCCCTCCAACTCGGCCAGCGTTTGGATGTCGCTGTCCTGCCGCACCGCCACCACTTGGCGGCTATACATATAGGGCTCGGTCCAGCGGTAGTCGTCCTCCCTCCCGTCAATGGAAAAGCTGCCCCAAATGCAGTCAATTTGGCCGCTTTCCACCAATTCCGTTTTCTCTTCCCAGTCGATATAAACAAAGACCGCCCGATAGCCCATCCGCCGGAAGGCCTCGGTCGCCAATTCCACATCGATTCCGGTGGGCTGGCCGCTCGCATCCTCGTAATTGTAGGGCGGATAATTATCGCTCCCCACCAAAATCTTCGGCAGCTCCGTTTCTGCGCCGGGCCGGACAGCTTGACTGCCGCACCCGGCCAAGGCTGCGACCAGCCCTGCCACACACGCCGCCGCCCCCAGCCATTTCCATTTCATGCCGGGACGTACATTCCTTTTCATCCCCATGGTTTGCTCCTTGGTATTCCGCCGTTATCTTTTCCCGCCAAACCCTCACCCCGGTGGGCTCCGTTTCGGCCGCCGGCCAATCTCTTAGGGAAAAACGTTTCATTTAGTTATCGTTCTATCCCGCTTTCCCATTCTTCTGTAAAAATTATAGAGGATTGTGTGAACTTTTTCAAGAGGGGCACCTCCGTTTTCCCCAAGCTCCGGCACTTTTGTTGAATCTTCTCCCGCAAGCCCCCCTTCTTTTCTTGACAACACAGCCTCTTTTTTCTATACTGGAAGCAGCAACAGTTAGCCGAGACTAACTTTTATCTCTTTACGCCCCGCCCCTGTGCTGCCAATCATCCGTCCGCCCCGTTCTCACAAGCCATTCCATTGAAGGAGGGATTCCCTTTGAAACAGCAACCCCCTACCGCCCGGCTGCTTGGCTATGCCGGGAAGTACAAGTTTTTCGCCTATGCCTCCTGGGTACTGGCCGCCGTCAGCGCCCTGGTGGCGCTGCTGCCCTTCTGGTATATCTGGAAGATTCTCCGGGAGGTGCTTTCTGTGGCGCCCCATTACGAAACCGCCGCCGGGCTGGCCCACGATGGCTGGATGGCCGTCATGTTTGCCATAGCCGCCTTCCTTATCTACATTGCCGCCCTGCTGTGCTCTCATTTGGCAGCCTTTCGCATTGCCACCAATTTGCAGCTGGCGGCCGTAGAGCATTTGGCCCGGCTGCCTTTGGGCTTTGCTGAACAGTTCGGCAGCGGCCGCCTGCGTAAGATCATTCAGGATAGCACTGGCGCTACCGAAGCGTTTTTGGCTCACCAGCTCCCCGACAAGTACGCCGCTCTGGCCACACCGGTAGGCCTGCTGGTTTTGCTGCTCCGCTTCGACTGGCGGCTGGGCCTCCTCAGCCTGGCCCCGGTGGCGTTGGGCTTTTTGATTCTGTTATCCATGACCGGTCGGAGAATGGCCGAAAAAATGCGCCAATACAACAATGCACTGGCCACTATGTCCAACGAGGCTGTGGAATACGTCCGGGGTATCCCCGTGGTCAAAACCTTTGGGCAGTCGGTGTTCTCGTTTAAGAAGTTTAAGGGCGCCATCGACGAATACGAAAAATGGGTGGTGGCCTACACCCGGGAAATGCAGGTGCCTATGCTGTTTTATACCGCCGCCATCAACGGCGTATTTGCCTTTTTGATTGCCGGGGCCGTGCTGCTGACAAAAAACGGGGTCACCTCCGCTTTTTTGCTGAACCTGCTGTTCTACATCGTCATTACCCCGGTCATCTCCCTGACCCTGACCAAAATTATGTACATGAGCGAGAACAACCTGATGGTAGCCGATGCCCTGGAACGCATTGACTCCCTTCTGGATGCCAAGCCGCTGACCGAAAGCCCTGCCCCCCTACACCCGGCGGATTCCTCGGTCACACTGGAGGACGTACATTTTAGCTACGACGGGAAAACCAATGCCATCGATGGGATTTCCCTGCACATCGAGCCGGGGCAAACGGTCGCTTTTGTCGGCCCCTCTGGCGGCGGCAAGTCCACTCTGGCCAACCTCATTTCCCGGTTTTTCGATGTAAACAGCGGCCAAATCCAAATTGGCGGCGTTGACGTCCGGGACCTTGCCAAAAGCGAGCTCATGGACACAGTTTCGTTTGTATTCCAAAACAGCCGGTTGGTCAAGGCCTCGATTTTTGACAACGTAAAACTGGGCCGCCCCACCGCTACCGACGCCGAGGTGCTGGCAGCGCTGGAGGCCGCCCAGTGCCGGGATATTTTGGAAAAACTCCCACAAGGGGCTCACACCGTAATCGGTACCCGGGGTTTATATTTGTCCGGCGGCGAGCAGCAGCGCATCGCCATAGCCCGGGCGATACTAAAAAATGCGCCCATCCTGATTTTGGACGAAGCTACGGCCTTTGCCGACCCGGATAACGAGGCCCGGGTGCAGGCGGCCCTGGCCCGGCTGGCGCAGGGCAAAACCGTCATTCTCATTGCTCACCGGCTTTCCACTGTGGCCAATGCCGATTGTATTTTTGTCATCGAAAACGGGCGCATTGCCGAGAGCGGGAAGCGGGACGAGCTGTGTGAACAAAACGGTCTCTTTGCCAAAATGTGGAGGGACTATCAAATCTCGGTACAATGGAAGGTCACAAAGGAGGGATTGGGCCATGATTAAACAAATTCAGCGGGCCACCGCCAGCTCCCGGGAAGGAGCGATAGGTCTGATAAAGGGCGTGGTGGCCTGCGCCCTACAAAACATTGCCTTTATGCTTCCCGCCGGGCTTTTGTACCGGCTGGTGGCCGATCTGATGACCGGCGGCGTGCCCAGTCAACACTCCGGCCTGTATGTGGCCGGCTGCGTGGCCTGCTTTGCCGCCATCCTCCTCACCACCTGGTTTCAGTACAATAACACGTTTTTTACCACCTATGTGGAAAGCGGCAAGCGCCGCCTGGGGCTGGCCGAGCGGCTTCGCAAGCTGCCCCTGTCGTTCTTTGGCAAAAAGGACCTGGCCGACCTGACCAGCGCCCTTATGAACGACTGTGAGGTATTAGAAAAAGGCTGCTCCCACTTTGTCCCCGGGCTCTTCGGCTCACTCATCTCCACAATTCTCATCGCCCTGGGCTTGTTCCACTTCGACTGGCGCATGGCGCTGGCCGCTCTTTGGGTCATCCCGGTGTCAATACTCATTGTGCTGGGCAGCTACAAGGTACAGGAGCGGGTACATAATAAAACCATGGCCGTAAAAATGGCCTGTGCCGACGGGGTGCAGGAATACATCGAGACTCTGCGGGATTTAAAGGCCAACAACGCTGAGGACCGCTATTTGACCGGGCTTTCGGAAAAAATCCGGCAGGTAGAACGGCACTCCATTTTTGCCGAACTCACCGGTGCCGGTTTCGTTACCGCCGCCGGAATGGTGCTAAAACTGGGCATCGCCTCGGTGTCCCTCACCGGTTCGGTGCTGCTGGTGCAAGGCGAGATCCCTGTGCTGACACTGTTCCTGTTTTTACTGGCAGCTTCCCGTCTGTACGATCC
>CAKTER010000037.1 GCA_934552695.1 uncultured Eubacteriales bacterium | reverse complement strand
GGCGTACCGTATCCCTTGGCAGGCGATTTGCCGGATTGGGGACGATGTGATTTTGGTGGAGGCCGATCCTCGGAAAGACGGGGGCGGCCGGGGAGGAAATTGCGATTGATTGTTGACCGGGCCGGGGAGTTGTTCTATAATTTGTAAAAAGGATTTCGGAATCAAAAGAACCTCGGTCAAAAGGAGGCCCGGCCATGAAGTGCCCGTTTTGTAATTACGACGATACCAAAGTAATCGACTCCCGTTCTCAGGACGAGAATACGGTGATTCGCCGCCGCCGGCTGTGCGAAAACTGTGGGAAGCGGTTTACCACCTATGAAAAAATCGACACCATCCCCATGACGGTGATTAAAAACGACGGGACCCGGCAGCTATTCGACCGGTCGAAGGTGCTTTCGGGCATTATTAAGTCCTGCAACAAAACCAGCATTTCGGTCAAGCAGATGGAAGGCATTGTGGACGATGTGGAAACCGCCATTATGAATTCGCCGGATAAGGAAATGGCCAGCAAGGAGATTGGCAATTTGGTGATGGACCGGCTGAAGGACATGGACGAGGTGGCCTATGTGCGCTTTGCCTCGGTGTACCGGCAGTTTAAGGATATTAACACCTTTATGGAAGAGCTGGAGCGGATGTTACAGGAAAAAAGCCGGAAGGAGCCCTGAGCCGCCCGAAAAGAAAAGCCGATGACTTCTGTGGGTTTGTTTCACAGAGGGCGTCGGCTTTTTTGCGTTTTGTGTTTTGGCAGAAGGGACAAAAAGAAAAAGTGGAGGGCCGCAGCACTCCACCAGAGCAAAAGCGAAAAGTTAAAACGTCAGGTAGCTGGCGCCCTCCAAGGGCAGCAAAACCTGAGGGGCCGGGGTTCCGTCTGCCAGCCCGGTAAAATACCCGGTGTACAGGTTTCCGGCCCGCAGGTCCATGGCCGGATGGGAAATCAGGGTCCGCCCCGTTTCGGAATTTCGCACGTCCAGGGTGTAGCGGCCGGTAGCCAGCGGCAGGTATTTGCTGATTTCCTCGAACACGATGCGGTTGACCACCAGGTAGCCGTCCAAATACACATCCAGCGGGGGGCTTTGGGGGATGAGGTTCACAAATCGCAGGGCTGTCCCCGCTGGGTTCCGGCGGCTGGCGGGGCTGTCGGGCACCAGCAGCATATCGGTTTGTCCGCAGCAGCCGATGTAGGCGGCGGTGTAGATGAGCAGGGACTGCAAATTGATTTGGGCGGCATACAAGGGCTCGGTGCGGGATCCGGCGGGGAAGAGCTCTACCCGGTACAGGCCGGGATAGGCCCGTAGGTAGCCGGTAAAGCTTTGGTAGTCCAGGTTTTCGGCCACCCGGCTGCCGTTGATATACACGTCTACCGGCGGGGCGTCGGGGGACGCCTGTAAAAAGCGGATATAGCTGACGTTTTCGGGGGTAAGGGGCGCAGTGGGAGCCATAGCGGGGCCTCCTTGGCTTTTTTTATTAGGATATGCGGCAACCGGAAAAAGAGGAAGGGCGGCGGAAAAATTTTTCGGGGCGGGCCGGAAGCGGCGGAAAATGAGCACAAAAAAACCGGCCGAAGCCGGTAAAAATCGGTATGTAGGTTAGGCTAGGTAAGTGGTTAATACCTCCATTGCGTTTTGCCGGATGAGAGACTCCCCGTGCTCGCTGAGGTAAGCCCGGGACAAAATGTTGGCCGGGTGCCGGTCGCCGTATTCCTCCAAAATGGTGGGAACCCCTGCCGGGCCGGACAACTCGCCCTGAAGGAGGAGGTAGTAGCGGTTTTCCATTTTGTATAGGGCGCTTTGGCCTGCAAAGTGGGGGTGCAGCCGCAGGGCCGCCGCCGCTGCATCGTCCAGCGCCGCAAAGGAGTAGATGTACAGGTCTCCCACCTCCGGCAGGCTCTCGTTTTCGTCGATAAACCCGGTGCGCTTAAACCGGCGGGTGTCCTTTTGGCCCTGGGCCTGCATTACCTGAGGGATGTCCATGGGGTCCTTGCCGGGCAGCTTGGTGACAATGACCATGATGCCGTCGGTGCCGCTGGGGACGGCCTCTACCATCAACGGGGTATTTTCTATGGGGAAATCGCATTCCTCCAACGCTTGCTCCATCAAATCCCGGAACAGCCCCTGGGTTTTGGCGGAGGAAGCCGAAAGCTCCTCGGGCCGAATGCCGTGTTCGTCCAAATCCCGTTGGGAAAGCGTGATTTTTAGTTGGGTATCGCTGAGTTTTTCGATATGCAAGGCCAATCACTTCCTTTCGATTGGTTAAGTATAGCCGGGAAAATTTGTTCTGTAAAGAGGGGAACCCTAGCAATTTTCCGAAAATTTTCGTATATTGGGATAAAGAGGGTTAATTTTTGGCTTCCGCTTATCCCCAAATACGAGACCCGGCGGAAAAAGTCTTTGCCAAAGGGAGCAGGGGAGCGGGAATTCTTTAGAAATTTTTACATTCCGGCCGGAGGGGGCCGAAAACATTGACACAAGGGCCCGAAAAAGGTACAATAGCAGGGAAAAATACCGGCATTTTGCTGGAGAGGCGGATATAAAATGGACGAAGAAAACAAGAGAAACGGAGCGCCGGAGGATTCCCTCCCTGTACGGGATGAGGCGTATTATGAAAACTTGTATAACGATTTGCCCCCGGAGGTTGTGGATATTCTAATGAAGACCCATCCTTTGCGGAGCGCCAACCGGGCCGAGACCCCCTCTATGCGGCGGCCCCGGGCCGAGCGGAATGTAAGCCGGAAGCGGAGCCGCCAGCCGGAGCACGCCATGGGCAGCCCCCGGCATACCGAGCCGGCGGAGGAGCCGGTCAAGGCGGAAGAACCGGTCGTGGCAGCAGAACCGGCCCCGGCCGTAGTCGAGGAGCCCCGGGAGACGCCGGTGGAGAGCGCTCCGGTTTGGGAGAGCCCGGCCCCGGTGGCAGAAGAGGCCCCCATCCCCGAACCGGTGGCGGCTGAGCCCCCGGCCGCAGCGCCGGAGCCGGAACGCCCGGAAACGGTGGAGGACGCCGGGAGAAACGAGCTGGCGCAAATGGTGCGGCAGAATGCCGGCCGCCCCAAGCCGGAGACCGACCCCAAGAGCTTTACCCAAAGCGTGGCCCAAACGATTACGAAAAACGTGACCCAAAACCTGGAGAAGGTTCAGCAATCCGTAAAGGAAGCCCGGCAGTCCGCAGGACGGGAGCTTTCGGAGGCGGACGTGGCGGCCATGGAGCAGCTTTCCCGGGAAGAGGCCATGCAGAACTTTTTTGAGGGGAACGACGAGGGGGACTACGATGATTACGACGACCGGCGGGGCAGCAGCCCGGCGCTGATTGCCGCCGTGGTGGTGCTGGTGATTGTGGCGGGCTTTTTCGGCTTCCGCAGCTTTAGCCTGTCGTCCCAGCTGAAAAAGACCGAAGCCAATGTGACCGAGCTGGAGGATTTAAAAACGGCCAATGAGCAGCTGAAAATGGAAAAGCTGGAGCTGGAAAACCAGCTGGCAGCCCTCCAGACCCCCGACACGGCGACCGGCGAGACCGGTGAGACCGGTGGGGAAACGGCGCCGGAGACTGCGCCGGAGCCGGCTACGCCTCAGGCCCAAACCTATACGGTGCAGGCGGGGGATACTCTGGGATCTATCGCCAGAGCGATGTATGGTGATTTTTCCAAATATACTGTGATTGCCCAAGCCAACGGCTTGAGCGAGAATGCGACCCTGAACATTGGGCAGACCTTAACCATCCCCGCCCAATGATTTTGGAAAGGAGTGCTTTGCATGAAAAAGAAGCTGGCTGTGTGTTTGGCGCTGGCCTTGGCCCTGGGGGCTTTGGGCGGCTGTACCAAAAAGAATAACGACACCCAGGAGAATACCCAGCAGGGAGAGAATACCGGCGAGGACACCAAAAACGAGGAAATGAACGAGGTTCCCAAGGATGAGGTGGACGTGACCCAGTATGACAGCTATTTTGAAATGGTCAGCGCCTATTTGAACCTGAGCTCGCTGGAAAAAGCTTATGACGGCGACTATGAGTTTTATGCGAACTATAACCGGTTTAGCTCCAACAGCGACGGGTCGGTGGTGACCGTGAACTACCAGCTGATTGGCGGCGACCGGGAAGAGCTGGAAGTGGATTATACCATTGCCAACGACAGCGTGACCGAAAATGTGTACCGTACCGGGGACGTGACCGACCGGTATCATTCCCTGATTCCCAGCCTGATTGTGTTGGATGGGGATATTAAGATGGATAACTCCTGGAACCAGGACTTTACCTACGACGGAAAAACCTATACGGCGGAAACCACCATCATCCGGGCCGATAGCGACAGCTTTACTACGGAAACCGTGGTGCGGGGCATGGCCGGGTATCCCGACGAAACCTACCGGGAGGAACGCACCTATACCAAGGGCGAGGGCCTGACCTATTTTGCCCAAAGCCGTCTGGCAGAGGATGCGGCGAAGGACGCTTCGGTGAAGGCGTATCAGCTGCAGGACTAAGCGGAGCGCACAGTTTGTAAAAGACACCCTTGCAAGCGGGGGAAAACTGTGTTATAATACTGCCGTTGTTTAGGCAGAACCGATTGAGTGAGGTGAAAGACATGAAGGACGGGATCCATCCCAACTATAAGCAGGTCACCGTACGGTGCAGCTGCGGGAACGAGTTTGTAACCGGGTCCACGAAGGATGAAATCCGGGTTGAAGTTTGCTCCAAGTGCCATCCTTTCTACACTGGCAATCAGAAGTCTCGTGTAGAAGCCGGCGGCCGGGTAGAGAAGTTCAACAAGAAGTACGGCAGAAAGTAATCAAATACACAACAAACAAAGGGTTGGTGGGCTGCGGTTCCCGGCCCTTTTTTGCTTAACGACGAACCAAGGTCAAAAGCGCAAGCTTGCTTGTAAGCTTTTGACTTTGGCGAGGCGGCACAATGTGAAGTGAACGCAGTGAACTTCACATTGCAAAGTTTTGCATAAGCTGGCAGAGAGATATGTACGGCGAAGCCTCGTTTAGGAAGCGCAAGCTCGCTTGCGGGCTTTCGGCGCTGGCGAGAAACCGCAATGTGAAGTGAAGCGAAGCGAAACTTCACATTGCAAAGCGACGTAAGCAAGCAGGGCATTGCGTATGGCAGAACTGGAGCTTTGAAGCGCAAGCTTGCTTGTAAGCTTTTGACTTTGGCGAGGCGGCACAATGTGAAGTGGAGCGAAGCGAAACTTCACATTGCAAAGCGACGTAAGCAGGCAGGAGGTTGTGTGTGGCAAAACGGGAGCTTTGAAGCGCAAGCTTGCTTGCAGGCTTTTTCGTTTACGAAGAATCGCACGGGGAAGGGCACGCAAGGAGCCTCCCCGATCTTACATTTTACTATTTTCCCACAGTCGGAAAGGACGCTATGAGAAAAACGAATATAGGCGGACAAGCCGTGATTGAGGGGGTCATGATGCGGGGGCAGGCCATGTATGCCATGGCGGTCCGCAACCCCGAGGGCGGCATTACCGTGGAAGATACGCCGGTGGCTTCGGTCAGCGGGCGGCCCGCCGTGCTGCGGCTGCCCATTATCCGGGGGGCCGTGGCCTTTGTGGACTCGCTCTACATCGGCACCAAAAGCCTGATGCGCTCGGCCGAGTTGGCCGGGGATAGCGTGGCGGACGAGGAGCCGGGCCGGTTGGAAAAATACCTCACCGAAAAGTGGGGCGAAAAAAAGCTGTATAATATGTTGGTTTACCTCAGCGTGGCCCTGTCGCTGGTGCTTTCGGTGTGCCTGTTTATGCTGCTGCCGGTATGGGTGGGGAATTTTTTTGCGCCCTATTTGCCGGGGCCCTGGGCCCTGTCCCTCATCGAATCGGCCATTAAGCTGGTCATCTTTTTTGGGTATTTGTTCTGCATTTCCCAAATGAAGGACATCCAACGGGTGTTCCAGTACCACGGCGCCGAGCATAAGACCATCAACTGTTTCGAGGCCGGGGCGGAGCTGACCGTGGAAAACGTCCGCCGCTACACCCGTATCCACAAGCGCTGCGGCACCAGCTTCCTGTTTTTGGTTATGGCCGTCAGCATTGTGATTTTCTTTTTTGTACGTACCGATACCCTGTGGCTGCGGATGCTGAGCCGGATTTTGTTGATTCCGGTGGTGGCCGGGGTGTCGTATGAGATTTTGAAGTGGGCGGGCCGGTCGGATTCGGCGCTGGTACGGATTGTCAGCGCCCCGGGAATGGCTTTGCAAAAATGGACGACCAAAGAGCCGGAGGATAGCCAAATGGAAGTAGCCATTGCCGCTTTAAACCGGGTGTTGGAGGTGGAGGGCAGTGAAGGAGCCGACTGTGGGTCAGGCCCTTGCCCAGGGGCGTGACCGGTTGACCCGGGCTTTGGGGAGCGACGGGGACTTTGACGCCGCCCTGCTGTTGGAAAAAGCTACGGGGCTGAACCGTACCGGATTGATTTTGGAGAAAAACCGCCGCCTGACCGAAACGGAAGCGACGGTTTTTTCGGATTTATTAACCCGGCGGCTGGCGGGGGAGCCGACCCAATACCTGCTGGGGGAATGGGAGTTTATGGGGCTGCCTTTCCGGGTGGATGGCCGGGCGCTGATTCCCCGGCCCGATACCGAGCTGTTGGTGGAGCGGGCGCTGGTGGGGGCGCCCCGGCTGGCGGCGGATTTGGGTACCGGCAGCGGGTGCATTGCCATCAGCCTGGCCCACTACGGCGGGGCCCGGGTACAGGCGGTGGACAAAAGCCCGGCCGCCTTGGAATTGGCCTGGGAAAATGCTGTGCTGAACGGGGTGGCGGGGCAGATTGACTTTTGGGAGGGCGACCTGTTTGCGCCCCTGCCCCCTGCGTTTTTAGGCCAACTGGACGTGGTGGCCTCGAACCCGCCCTACATCACCGGCCCGGAAATGGAGGGCTTAATGCGGGAGGTGCGGGAGCACGAGCCGTCTATGGCCCTGTATGGCGGCCCCGACGGACTGCGCTTTTACCGGCGGATTGTCCCCGAAAGCCGGCGCTGGCTGCGGCCGGGGGGGCGGCTGTGTGTGGAGATTGGCTGCGCCCAGGGGGCGGCGGTGCAAAAAATGATGGAGGACTGCGGATTTTCGGACGTGCGGGTGCTACAAGCGCTGGACGGGCTGGATCGGGTGGTCGAGGGAGTTTACCATGTTTGAGACCTTTGAAACATTGGAACAAAAATATGTGGATTTGGCGCACCAGATGAGCGACCCGGCGGTGCTGGCCGACCAGCCCCTGTGGCGGAAGCTGTTGGCCGAGTATCATGCGTTGGAGCCGGTGGTGGAGACCTTTCGGGCCTATCGCCGGGCGTTGGCCGAGGCGGCGGAGGCCCGGGAACTGATGGAGGAGGGCGACCCGGAGCTGCGGGCTATGGCCCGGGAGGAGGCTGCCGAGGCGGCCCGCCGGGCGGAGGCCCTGGAGCGGGAGCTGCGGGTGCAGCTATTGCCCAAGGACGCCAACGACGAAAAAAACGTAATCATGGAGATTCGGGGCGGCGCCGGGGGCGACGAAGCGGCGTTGTTTGCCGCCGACCTGTTCCGGATGTATTCCCACTACGCCGAAAGCCGGGGCTGGAAGGTGGAGGTGCTGTCCCTCAGCGAAAGCGATTTGGGCGGCATAAAGGAAGTGGCGTTTTCGGTTTCCGGCAGCGGCGTGTTTGCCCGGATGAAGTTTGAGAGCGGGGTCCACCGGGTGCAGCGGGTACCGGTGACGGAAAGCGGCGGGCGTATCCACACCTCCACGGTAACGGTGGCGGTGCTGCCCGAGGCCGATGAGGTGGACGTCCACATCGACCGGAACGACTTACGCATTGATGTATACCGTTCCTCGGGGAACGGCGGCCAGTCTGTCAATACCACAGACTCGGCGGTACGGGTGACCCACCTGCCCACCGGGCTGGTGGTGACCTGTCAGGATGAAAAGTCCCAGCTAAAAAACAAGGACAAGGCCCTGCGGGTTTTGTATGCCCGGTTGTATGCCATCGAGCAGGAAAAGGCGGCCCAAAGCATCAGCGCCGAACGGAAAAGCCAGGTGGGCACCGGCGACCGGAGCGAGCGTATCCGCACCTACAACTTCCCCCAAAGCCGGGTGACCGATCACCGGATTGGCCTGACCGTGTATCGGCTGGCAGATGTGCTGAACGGGGATTTGGATTTGGTGCTGGAGCCCCTCATTGCCCAGTCCCAGGCCGAGGCGCTGGCCCGGCTGGACGAGGGACGGTAGGATAAAACGCAAGGAAAAGCAACGAAAGAGCAAGCGGAGGCATCCGAATGAAGGAATTGTGGGATTTATTTTTGTGCTTTGCCCAGGTGGGGCTGTTTACCTTTGGCGGCGGGTATGCCATGCTGCCTATGCTTACCCGGGAGGTGGTGGAGCACCGGGGCTGGGCCACGGAGGAGGAGCTGGTAAATTATTTTGCCATTGGCCAGTGTACCCCCGGGGTTATTGCGGTGAATACCGCCACGTTTATCGGGTATAAGCGCCGGGGTGTCATCGGCGGGATCGTGGCTACCTTGGGAATGGTGTTCCCCTCTTGGGTCATCATTTGTGTGATTGCCGGGCTGCTGCAAAACTTTCAGGACTTGCCGGTGGTACAACACGCCTTTGCGGGGATCCGGGTGGCGGTGGGCGTTTTGATTTTAAATGCGGTCATCCGGCTTTGGAAAACCACGGTAAGCAACCGGCTGGGGCTGGGGCTGGCGGCGGCGTCGTTTCTGGTCTCGGTTTTTTTAAGCCCCTCGCCTATCTGGATTGTGCTGTGCGCCGGGATTTTGGGTGTGGTTCTGCCCCGGAAGTATACGGTAAAGGAAGATAAGGGGGCAGAGAAATGACCGGCTGGCTCATTGTATTTTTCGAGTTTTTTAAAACCGGCCTGTTTGCCGTTGGCGGCGGCCTGGCCACCTTGCCCTTTTTGTATCAAATGGCGGATAAGTACGATTGGTTTACCGAGCAGATGGTGGGCAACATGATTGCCATTTCCGAATCCACGCCGGGGCCCATGGGCATCAATATGGCTACCTACACCGGGTTTATGTTCGGGGGGCCGTTGGGGGCCATTGTAACCACGGTGGGGCTGGTTACGCCTTCCATCATTGTCATTATCCTGGTGTCCCGTATGCTGCAAAAGTTTCAGGATAGCCCGGTGGTGGAGCGGGTGTTTGCGGTGCTGCGGCCTACGGTGACGGGGATGATTGCCGCCGTAGGCTTTGGGGTTATCCGGGACGCCGTGTTTAAAATGGACGCCGGGGCCTTTGTGGGCTGGAAAGAAGCGGTGCTGTTTGTGATTGTGTTTTTGCTGGCCCGGAAAGTGAAATGGCACCCCATTGTGTTTATTGCTATAGCCGCCGCAGCGGGGATCGTGTTCCAGTTTTAAGTCCGAATGTAGGGAAGGGGGGTTCCCGTATGGCAGAGGACAAAACCGACGAAAGCAGAAAACCGAAGCCCCGGCACAGCGGGCATCGCCAGCGGATGCGGGAACGGGTGCTGCACAGCGGTACCGATTCGTTGGCCGACCACGAGCTGCTGGAAATGCTGCTCTATTATGTGATGCCGCGGGGCAACACCAACGAGCAGGCCCATACGCTTTTGGAAACCTATCGTACCCTGCCGGATTTGATGGATTCCGACCCGGAGATGCTTCGGCATGTTCAGGGATTGGGCGAAAGCTCCGTGGTATTTTTTATGCTGCTGCGGGAAATGATACGTCGGTACGACCGGGGTGAGAAGCACGTCCGGCCGGTGCTGCGGAATGAGGAGGATTGCGGGGCTTACTTTGTGGAGCTGTTGGCCCAAGAACCGGTGGAATGCTTGTATCTGGTTTGCTTGGACGCCCGCAACCGGGTAACGGCCACCGTGCCGCTGGCCCGGGGGAATGCGGAATCCTCTACCGTGGAGCTTTCGGCGTTGGCCGAGGCGGCGGTACGGTTCCGGGCGAAACGGATTGTATTGGCCCACAATCATCCCGGCGGCACCACCACGCCTTCGATGGAGGATTTGGAGACGACCCGGGTGGTGGCGGAAGCGTTGGCGCCGTTGGGCATTCGGCTGCTGGACCATATTATTGTGGCCGGGGACAACTATTTGAGCCTGTATGCCAACGGGTTGATGTAAGCGCAAACTTTTGGCATTATTTTACGTTTGATAAGATAGACAAGAAAACGGCTGCGGTTTGGAACCGATGACAAAATCCATGGGAGGCTTGACGATGAGTAAAAAGTTATATCGGACACGGGACGACAAGCGGGTTTGCGGTGTGTGCGGCGGGCTGGCAAATTATTTTAATATCGACCCGGTCATAGTGCGGCTGCTGTGGGCGGTGCTGACGGTGCTGACCGGCGGGTTTATGGGGGTTATCCTCTATGTAATCTGTGTGTTTGTGATTCCGCAGGAGCCGGAGGTTTTGGACGGGTATTCCCACGACCGGGATGACGACCGATATGAATGAGTGAGACGGGAACAGAAAAACGGTGGCTTGGCTGCGGAACGGCGAGGCCACCTTCTTTTTTGGGAGGAGGCACCATGGCAGTGAGCATTCGCAAGGGGACGGAGGCGGACATTCCCCGCATTGCAGAAATATATGACCGGATTTTAACCCGGGAGGAAGCCGGGCAGACGCCCATAGGCTGGCAGCGGGGGGTGTACCCCACGGAGCAGACCGCCCGGGAGGCATTGTGGGCGGGGGAGCTTTTTGTACTGGAGGACGCCGGGCAGGTGATGGCCGCCGCCCGCATCAACGGGGTGCAGGTGCCGGAATACGCTCATGCCAGCTGGCGTTACCCCGACGCCCCGGCAGAGCAGGTGCTGGTTATCCATACCCTGGTGGTAGACCCGGAGGCGGCGGGAAAAGGCTATGGCACGGCCTTTGTGGGCTTTTATGAGGACGAAGCCCGGCGGCGGGGCTGCCCCTATTTGCGGATGGACACCAACGCCAAAAACAAAAACGCCCGGAAGCTGTACGCCGGGCTGGGGTATTGGGAGGCGGACATTGTCCCCTGTGTGTTTAACGGGATTGCCGGGGTGCAGCTGGTGTGCTTGGAGAAAAAGCTGTAAGCCCGGGAGAAGAAAAAGAATACAAAGGAATACGGAAAGAAAAAGGCGTTCGGAGGGGTTCCGGACGCTTTTTGTGTGGAAAGGAAGGCAGGAGAGGGAAAAAAGAAAGAAAAAAAGAAAAGGAAGAGGTCAATCCTCTTCCGGAGTGGAGTGCTTTTGAGGGGCCGGGCCCCGGGTGGCGTAAATTTCGGGAAAGGTATATTCCCTTCCGTTGGTTTTGTAGCCCACCATGGTGTCGAGGCATACGGCGTGGATGCTGTTGAAAATGCTTTTTTCGATGGTGGGGTTGTCCCGCTTCAGGCGGCGCAGCAGCAGCTTGACCTCCTGCCGCTTGGAGCCTCCGCCCCCGTTGTCGCACATCGTACAGTTTTCGGTAAACCGGCAGGCGCATTGGATAAATTCCAGCTGGTTGTACCGCTTCCAGGCCAAAATGTCTTCCTCGTGAATGCAATACATAGGCCGGATAAGCTCCATTCCCGCAAAGTTTTGGCTGTGGAGCTTGGGAGGCATGGCCTGTAGCTGGGAGCCGTAAAACATCCCGATGAGGGTGGTCTCCACCACGTCGCTAAAATGGTGGCCCAAAGCGATTTTGTTGCAGCCAAGCTCCCGGGCCTTGCTGTACAGGGCCCCCCGGCGCATCCGGGCGCAGAGGTAGCAGGGGGACTCGTCGGAGTTATTGGCCACGTCAAAAATATTGGTTTCAAAAACCGTAATGGGGATGTGGAGCAGGGCGGCGTTGCTTTCGATTTTTTGCCGGTTGATTTCGTTATACCC
>CAKTER010000036.1 GCA_934552695.1 uncultured Eubacteriales bacterium | reverse complement strand
TCATTTTGGCGCCGCCGCCCTGCATCCGCTGGAAAAAGAACGAAAACAGGAAAATGGCCACCACCATCAAAATCACCGAAGGCAGGATCGTGGACAGCACGCTGGTTTTGGGGATGCTGGTGGTCACCAGCTCCATGTCGTGCTCCATGGCATAGTCCGTGGCCTTTTGCACAAACGAATCCAGGTTGGGCACATACACGCTGCCCTGGGTACCGTCCCGCATATAGGCCCGGGCCGTGCCAAAATTAATCACATCGGTGCTGGGAGCCACCTCCAGCCTGGACACCTTGTCCTGCTCCAAATCCTCCATCAGGTCGCTGTATGTAAACTCCACAGCGGCCATCTGGCTGGTAAAATTCCGGTTGGTTACGGAAAGGACGGCGATGATCACGGCGAATATTATAAAATAAATCGCCACGCTTCGCCCATATTTCTTCATTGGGTTCCCTCCTCATTCTGCCGCAAGCGGCCCTTACTCTTCGCTCAGCTCCAGAATGCCCACATAGTCCAGGTTCCGGTAGCGCTGCGCATAGTCCAGCCCATAGCCCACCACAAAGGCGTCGGGAATGGTGATTCCCACATAATCGGGGGTCAGCTCCACCACCCGGCGGGCGGGCTTATCCAAAAACGTGCAGATACGCACGCTGTTGGCGCCCCGGTTCAAAAGCAGCTGCCGCAGGGCGGTCAGGGTACGGCCCGTATCCACCACGTCCTCCACCAGCAAAATATCCTTGCCCTCGGGGCTTTCCTCCAAATCCTTTAAAATCCGCACCCGGCCGCTGGAAACGGTGCCGTTGCCATAGCTGGATACATCCATAAAGTCGAAATAAACCGGGGTGCTTTGTACGGCCCGGCACAGGTCGGCCATAAACATCACGCCGCCCTTTAGCACACAAACCATGGTCAGGGGCTTGTCGCCATAATCCGCTTCGATGGCCTTGCCCAGCTCCTGCACCCGCTTTTCAATTTCTTCCTTTGTAATATACATACGAACTTGCTCTTTCAAAGGTCTTTCCTCCCCCAATAAAAAGCTGCGCCGTTTGCTTCGTATCCGGCCCCGGCCGCACCGCCGGCGAGGCCCACAGCCCGGGAACAAAAACGACCCCACCCCGGGAAACAAACAACGGCCAGTCCCCCCGCCAAAAGCGAGGCACCTTTTTTTCTAAAAACAATTCCTTTACGCTTTTGTTGTGGCCGGGCCACAGCAGCCGGTCTCCCGGGCGCCAGTTCCGGCATTCTAAATACCCTGCTATTGTATCATAATCCAAGACCAGCGTATACCCGTTTTCTTGAATTTTTTGTGTCTTTTTTGTGAACAGAACCCAATCCCCCAGCCCGGGAAGGGTCTGGGGCGCCTCCTCCCGTACCGCAAAGCAAAATTCCGCCGCTTCTTCCTTTTTTCGCAGCGTCAGCCCCTCAAAGCCGCCCTCGGCCACAAAGCCCCCGGGCAGGTCCACCCGCCGTCCGGGCTGCTTTTCCAGCAGCGCCAGCACCCCGGCGGTGTGGGCCGCCGAAAGGTCTTTCCCGCTGCCGGTGGCCTGCAGCCAAGCCAGCCGCACCATCCGCCGCCGCAGGGCCAAAGGCCGGGCCAGCAAATTCTCCCGGCTTAGGCCCCCCTCGGTCAGCGCTTGGCACGCCAGCTCGTCCAAGCAAGCGTCCTCCTCCCGCAGCAGCGCCGCCGTTTGCGCCAAATGCGCCGTCGTTTGCGGGTTAATCCGGGCCTCCAGCAAGGGCAAAAGCTGCCGGATACGGTTCCGGGTATAGGCCGGGCTTTCGTTGCTTTCGTCCCGGGAAAAGGGCAAGCCATAGGCGGCGCAATAGGCCAGCACCTCGTCCCGGCTGCCGTCCAGCAAGGGCCGGATAATCCGCCCCCGCACCGGTGGGATTCCCGTCAGCCCCCGCAGCCCCGTCCCCCGGCACAGCCACAGCAGCAGGGTCTCGGCCTGATCGTTTTGGGTATGGGCCAGCGCCAGCCTGTGGGCTTTTGTTTCGGCCAGCGCCGTTTCCAAGGCCCGGTAGCGCAGGCTCCGGGCCGCCTCCTCCACGCCCAGCCCCCGGCGCTCCGCTTCCCGCCGGGCGTCCCCCCGCACCACCCGGCAGCTTAGGCCCTGCGACCGGCAAAAGCGGACGGCGGCTTCCGCTTCGGCATCGGCCTCCGGCCGCAGGCCGTGGTGGATGTGGACGGGAAACAGGGTCAGGTCGGGGCGTTCTGTGGCCAGCCAATGCAGCAGCGCCGTGGAGTCCGGCCCGCCGGAAAAGCCCACCACCACCCGGTCGCCGGGGGCCGCCATGGCGTCCTGCTCCATCCGGGCCCGGATTTTTTGGGATAGGGGCCGGGCCCCGGAGGGGATAGACGGCCTCCCCTTGTTCTCCTTTGCGGCCTTTGCCATTGTCGTTCTCCCTTCCTCTTCCTTGTTTTCCGCTCTTTTTTCAAAAGTATACCCACTTTTGGCCGATTTGTCCACCAAGCCGCCCCGTACTTTTTTCGGGCCGTTGCTTTCAACGAAAAGGGCCGCCTTCCGGCAGCCCTTGCTCCTTTCTTCCTTATAAATATCATCCCACCTGCTCCCACAGCCGGGCCGTCAGCACCGTAGCGTCGTCGGCAAAATCCCCGCCGCCCCGCTTTTCCGCTGCCGCCAGCAGGTATTCCGCCAAATCCTGCGGGGTTTTTCCGTTAAATTTCCGCAACAGCCGCAGCACCTCCCCGGGGCGCTTTTGCTCCAGCGCCTCCGCCAGCCCGTCGGTCAAAAGCACCAGCAGGTCGCCCTCCTGTAGGGTCAGGCGCTCGCTTTCCACCCGGCTTTGGGGGCAAAGCCCCAAGGGCAGGGCCGCCCCGGACAAGGCCCGCACCTTTTTGCCCCGCAGCAGGTAACAGGCCGCCGCCCCCACCTTCACAAACTGGGCGGCGCCGGTATCGGTATCCACATAGCACAAATCCAGAGTAGCAAAGCTCTCGTCCCGGCGCCGGGCATACAGGCCGGAATTCATCAGCCGCACCGCCAAATCCAGCGGGAACCCGGCGTTTAAAAACAGCTCCAACAGCTCCACCGCCGCCTGGCTTTCGGTCCCGGCGGCCTCGCCGCTCCCCATGCCGTCAGACAGGGCCAGCACCGTGCCTCCGCCCCACAGCTCCACCACACAATGGCTGTCGCCGGATACCGTTTCCCCCGTCCGGGGGCACCCTGCCATGGCCACACTGAGCCGGTACCGGCTTTCCTGCCGGAACAGCAGGCGATACAGCCCGTCCTCCGCCCGGGTTTGGGCCCGGGGCAAAAAGCTCTCGCCGGTCACCGCCCGCAAAACCTTCGGTAGCTCCTCGGCCACCGCCGGGTCGGGGGTCCGTACCAGCGCCCATAGCCGCCCGGCCCCGTCCCGGCCCATTTCCACCTGCCGGGCCAAAAGCCCCCGGGCCTCCAGCGCTTCCGTCAGCTCCCGGCTCAGCCGGGGCAAGCCCTCACCCGCCTGCTCCGCCTCCCGGCTCAGCCGTTCCAACAGCGCCGCCGTCACCGAAAGCTGCTCCGCTGCCAGCCCCTGGGTCTCGGCCAGCCGTCCCCACCACACCCGGTCAGCCTCCGTCTGCCGGGCCAGCCGGTTCAACGCCTCCACAAAGCCGGGAACGTGGGCACAGGTCTCCACAAACCCGGGAGGCAGGTCGCCCGCCTGGGCCGTTCCCCGCTCCCGCACCGCCTGCATGCCCTGCCGCACCGCCTGCTGGGCCAGCGCCCCAGTCTCCTGCCAGCAATACCGGGCCAGCCCGCAGGTTTCGCACACCTCCTCCCCCACCCGGTCGATGAGGGTCTCCCACAGCCGCCGGTCATCGGGCTCCGCCGCCGGTTCCGCCAGCCGGGCCAGCTCTCCCAAGGCCCGGGCATAGTCCCCCAGCCGCTGCCGCAGCCATTCCATCCCCACCGGTTCCCCCGTCCCGGCACTCTCCCGGGCAAACAGGGGCCGCAGCCATTTCCGGGGCAAGGCCAAAAACAGAGCCCCGGCCACCCCCAGCCCGGTAAATACCCCGGGGGAAAGCAGGGCAGCCCCGCCTTCCCGGGCAAACAGCAGCGCCAAAAGCACCGCCCCAAACAGCAGCCCCAGCACCGCCGACCACCGGCCCAAGGGCCGCAGGGCCCCGGCCAAAAGCCCCGCAGCCGCCAGCAGGCACCACAGCTCCGGGAAGCCGGAGCCGGAGAGCAGCAGGGCCAGCCCGCTCACCGTACCCAGGGCCGCCCCGTAGCCCAGGCCCCCGGCCCAGCCCGCCGTAAGCGTTAGGGCCATGCCCAAAGCCAGCGGCCAAAAATCGCCCCCTATCCCGGCACAGCCCACCGCCGCCGCCGCTCCCAGCGCCAACAGGCACAGGCTTTCCTCCGGCCCCAAAGGCCCCGCTTCCTCCTGCCAAAACGCCGCCGTGCCCCGGGCGGCCACCGGCACCAAAAGCCCCGCCAGCGCCCCCTCGGCTCCGTAAAAAAACAGGCCGGCCCCCCGGCCCCCGGTCAGCGCTGCGCCCCCGAACAGGCAGGCCGCCGCCAGCGCCATACAAAAGCCCAGCCCCCGCCGTTTCTTTTGTCCGTTTTGCCACAGCCGCACCAGCAACAGCAGGCCCATAGCCGCTCCGTACCGGGGCCATTCCGAAAACGGAAGCCCCCACAGCCCGCCCAGGGCCCCGGCCACCCACAGCAAATAAAAGGCCCCGCCCCGGTCAAAGCCGGCCGCCGCCAAGCACAGCCCCAACGGGGCATAGGCCCGTTCCCCGCCGGGAACAAACACCGCCCGGCCGCACAAAAAGCCCAGCGCCCCCAGCGCCGCCCAGCGCCAGGGCCACCGCCGGGCACCCCCTTTTTCTTCCCCCGTCAAAGCCTTGGGCACCCGGCCCCGCAGCTTTACCTCCATCCGTTCCATGGGCACACTCCCCCTGTCTATCCTATTCTTTTGTAAAAATAGTATACGGGCTGTCCCCGAAAAACCGTGTCGGTTTCACGGAGGGAAATTCGCAGTTTGTCCCAAAAGCCGCCTCCGGTATAGCAAAAGAGAGAGCGCCGCTAAGCGCTCCCTCTTTCCTTCGGCCCCCAAGGGCCCGTTCTTTTATTTTTTGCGCCCCCGCTGGTGCGGCCGGCGGCGGTTACCGAATCTCTGCGTCCTCCAGCAGCGCCCGCAGAATCTTTTTAAACGCCGCCGCCTCCTCCGGGCTGTACCGGCTCAGCAGCCGCCGTTCGGTTTCTTCAATGGCCGCATGGACCGGTTCCTTTAACGCCAGCCCCGCCGGGGTCAGGACCACCCGCACCTCCCGCCGGTTCGCCGGGTTCACCGTCCGGGTCAGCAGGCCCTTTTTCTCCATCCGGTCCAGCACCCCGGACACGGTAGGGCCCTCCAGCCGCAGGGCCTCGGCAATCTGCTTCGGGGTTTGGGCCCCCTCCCACAGGGCCGCCAGCACCCCGGTTTGGGTCGGCGTTACCTCATATTCCTCCAACAGCTGCCGGTACAGGGCCTCCTCCCGGTTTTGGGCCGAAGCCATTAAAAAGTGGAGGCATTCGTTTAGCCGCACGTTACAGGCTCCGGGACAGCTCGTCGGCCTGATGGATGGCGTCCAGCACCTTGCCCACCTTCGCCGAGTCACCAATGTTGTAGAGGTGCTTTACCTTGCCTTCCAGCGCCTCGTACAGGCGATTATTGGGGTTGGAGCCAATGGCCAGCACCAGGGTGTCGCAGGGGAGCTCCACCTCCACCTCTTTGGCGGTCTTTTTGTCCAGCGTCACCACGTCCACGCTGTGGGCCTTCACGGCCTTAATCCGGGCGTTGGTGTAGGAGGCCACGCCCATCCGCT
This sequence comes from uncultured Eubacteriales bacterium, assembly GCA_934552695.1. Taxonomy (GTDB): domain Bacteria; phylum Bacillota; class Clostridia; order Lachnospirales; family Anaerotignaceae; genus CAKTER01. The sequence continues at coordinate 6,039 of CAKTER010000036.1, read as the reverse complement.
TCAGCTCGTTCAGCACGGGCCAGCCGGTGCCCAAATCAAACCCGGCGCCAATCTTGCCCATCATTTCCACAATGGCCACCTGCCGCTCGCTGTCGTTGACCAAATGCTCCTGCACCTCGATGGTCTCGGACTTTAACGACATCATAAAGTACAGCTGCTCGGCGGAGATGGTGCCCTGCCGGGCCAGGTACTCGGCGGTTTCGCAGCCCACGGAGCCGCCGCCTACCACCACGACCCGCTTCCCGGCCATGTATTCCTTGCCCAAAATTTGAGCGGCGGTCACCACGGTAACGCCCTCTTCCACCACGGGCAGCTGGATGGTTTTGGGGGTCACGCCGGTGGCGGTCACCACAGCGTCGAACCCGGCGGAGGCCACCTCGTCTACGGAGGCATTCTTGTTCAGCACCACCGTCACGCCGTTCTTCTTCAGCATGGCTTCGTAGTAGGGAATGAGGGTTTTAAACTCGCCCTTGGCGGGAGGCGCGGCTACCAGCGGCAGCTGGCCGCCCAAGGTGCTTTCCTTTTCCCACAGGGTGACCTTGTGGCCCAGGCCCGCCGCCCGGATGGCAAACTCACACCCGGCGGGGCCGCCGCCCACCACCAGCACGTTTTTGGGCTCCACCTGTTCGGCCTTGGGCAGCAGGTATTCCACCCCGGCCTCGCCGTTCACCAGGCAGCCCACGGGCATCCCAAAGAAGGTTTTGGCCAGGCAGCCCTGGTTGCAGGCCACACAATGGCGGATGCAGGCGGTGTCCCCGGTTTTGGCCTTGTTGGCCCAGTCCGGGTCGGCAATGTGGGTCCGGCAGCTGCCGATCAGGTCGGCCTGCTCCAGCGCCAGCACCTGCTCGGCCACATCGGGGTCGTTAATCCGGTTGGCGGCAATCACGGGGATGGTCACGGCCTTGCGGATGTTGCTCATCAAATAGGTAAAGCCGCCCCGGGGCACATCGCCGGGCAGCTGCGGAATCTGGGTCTCGTGCCAGCCGCCGGTGACGCTCAACAGGTCGATGCCGCATTCCTCACAAATTTTGGCAAACAGCACGGCGTCCTCGTTGGTGTTGGAGCCGGGCACAAAGTCGTTGCCGGCAATCCGGGCAATCAGGGGATAGTGGGGGCCCACAGCCTCCCGCACGGCCCGCAGTACCCGCTTGGGGAACCGGGTGCGGTTTTCCCAGCTGCCGCCGTACTCGTCGGTACGCTTATTGGTCACGGGGGACAGGAACTGACAAATGAGATACCCGGCGGAACAGAGAATCTCCACAGCGTCAAACCCGGCCTTTTGGGCCCGGATGGCCGCCGCCGCCCAGTTTTCCACAATCTCGTCCATTTCCTCATAGGTAATTTCCTTGGGCACCGCCTTGGTAAACTTGGAGAATACCGCCGAGGGGGCCACGGGCACCCGGCCGTTTTGGCAATGGGCCGCATGGGTGTAGGCCCCGGCGTGGTACAGCTGCACCGCCACCTTACAGCCCCGCTCATGCATCCCGTCGGTAAATTCCTTAAACCCGGGGATGAAGCTGTCGTTTTGCAAAGAAATCATCCCGGCCGCCGCACCGTAATCGTCAAACCGGCAACCGCCCACAATGGCCAGCCCCAGGCCGCCCTCGGCCCGCCGCCAATAAAACTCCTTAAACCGGTCGTTGCAGGAGCCGTCCTCGGAGTACACCAGATGGATGGGGAGCATAACCACCCGGTTCCGCAGGGTCATCCCGTTGATGGTAATGGGTTGGAACAAACGGTCGTGTTTCACAAGCATTCTCCTTCCTAAGTTCAAAATCCCTCGTTGCGTTCAACTAAAGTCCGCTAATTGTTAGCAAGCTAATTATTGCACATTCCCTCCGCTTTGACAAGGGCTTTTTAGCAAAAATTTAACAAGGAGACACTTTCTTTTTCCGCAAAAAGCGCCCGTCCCCAGGACAGGCGCTTTCCGGCTTACGCTTTCTTTTGTTACTCCAGCACAAAGGACTGGCAATCGGTGCATTCGGTCACGGTGGGGTTCTGCTCGTGAGTCCCTACCTGGATGGAATTCCGGCTGCAATAGTTTTTGCTCTTACAGTGGTACGCACAGGGGGTCACGGTACACTGAATGCTGTGGTTGGCCTTTTTTTCCATAAAAACCTCCTCCTTTTTAAGAAACAAATTTCAACTACACCCGCTATTGTGCCCCCCTGCAAAAAAATTATTTGCTTTCCGCCGGATTTTGGGTAAAATATAAATTGATTTTTTATGTCTGCGTCCCCATTTGTAATTTTTTTCCGGCGGATGACTCCCCGGTGATATTAGAAAGGAAGAAGATCATGGCAGATCAGCAAGTTGCCGCCATCCAAAACCGCCGGGTGTTCGGCATTATCTCCCACCCCGACGCCGGGAAAACCACCCTGACCGAAACCCTGCTGCTTCACGGCGGCGTCATCCGGGAGGCCGGTGTGGTCAAGGCCCGCCGGGGGAAGTTTGCCACCAGCGACTGGATGGCCATTGAAAAACAGCGGGGCATTTCCGTCACCTCCTCGGTCATGCAGTTTGAATACGACGGCAAAACCGTATCCATTATGGACACCCCCGGCCACAACGACTTCGGCGAGGACACCTACCGCATCCTGACCTCGGTAGACAGCGCCGTGATGGTCATCGACGCCGCCAAGGGCGTGGAGGCCCAAACCAAAAAGCTGTTCCGGGTATGCAAGCAGCGGGAAATCCCCGTGTTTACCTTTATGAACAAGCTGGACCGGCAGGCCAAGGACCCGCTGGAGCTGTTGCAGGAGCTGGAGGACGCCTTGGGCCTGCCCTCGGTAGCCGTCACCTGGCCCATCGGCAGCGGCCTGTCCTTTCAGGGCGTCTATCACCGGCAGGAAAACCGTATCTACTTTACCGACGGCCGCCAGATGGATTTGGACGGCGCAGGTGTTATGAGCCCGGTGCTGGAGGGCGTTATCGAGCAGGTAAATTTGGAAAACCTGCGAAACGAAATTGAGCTTTTGGACGGAGCGGGAAATCCCTTCGACAAGGACTTGGTGGACGCCGGCCTGCTGTCCCCGGTGTTTTTCGGCACGGCCCTACAGGACTTCGGCGTGGAACCGTTTTTGCAATTCTTTTTGGAAAACGCTCCGGCCCCCGGCCCCCGAAAGACCCTGGACGGAGAGGTTCAGCCCACCGACCCCTTCTTTTCCGGCTTTATTTTTAAAATCCAGGCCAACATGAACCCGGCCCACCGGGACCGGCTGGCCTTTTTGCGGGTCTGCTCCGGCACCTTCCGCCGGGGCATGACCGCCACCCTCACCCGGACGGGCAAGCCCATGAAGCTTTCTCAGGCCACGTCCCTTATGGCCAACGAGCGGGAAACCGTGGAGGAGGCCGGGGCCGGGGAGGTCATCGGCATTTACGACACCGGGAACTTTGCCATTGGCGATACCCTCACCGACCGGAAGCCCCCGGTGGCCTTCGAGCCCCTGCCCACCTTCCCGCCGGAGCTTTTTTGCAAGGTGCGGCCGGTAAACAGCTTAAAGGCCAAGCACGTCCACAAGGGCGTGGAGCAGCTGACCCAGGAGGGCGCCATTCAGGTCTACCACACCCGCTTTCAGGAAATTGTGCTGGGGGCCGTGGGCCAGCTGCAATTCGAGGTGTTCCAGTTCCGGCTGGAAAACGAGTACGGCGCCGAGCTGATTATGGAGCCCCTGGATTTTTCCGTGGCCCGTTGGGTGGATACCACCGACCTGCCCGGCCTGCAAGCCCTGGAAAACGGCCGGCAAATGCAGGTGTTTGACCGGTACGAGCGGCCCATGCTGCTGTTTGCCAACCAATATACCTGCGACAACTTTGCCCAGCGCCACGAGGAGTTCCCCCTGGTGGAGGCTTCGGAGCTGAAAACCGAGGGCTGACCCTGCCCCGCAACCCACAGCGGCCTTCCCCTGGGAGGGCCGTTTTTCTGTTGGGCTATTCCGCCCCTGCCCCGCATAGGCTGATACAAACCAGCGTGTGGGGGAATCCCTGTGAAAGAGTATATCGAAGAGCGGGCCATTGCCATTGCCAACTACATCATCGAAGAAAACGCCACGGTGCGGCAGACCGCCCGGCGGTTTGGAATCAGCAAAAGCACCGTCCACAAAGACATCACCGACCGGGTCACCTGCCTCAATCCGGAGCTGGCCCAAAACGTGCGCCGGGTGCTGGAGGTCAACAAGGCCGAGCGCCACATCCGGGGCGGGCTGGCCACCCGGGCCAAATACCGTCATAATTCCTAATCCCCGTCTTTGGCACCATTCCCAGTTTTCCTCCCTCTATCCCCCGGGATAGGGGGATTTTTTGGTTTATTTTACCAATTCTTAAGGTTTTATGAATTTTGACGAACCGCCCCGTTCAAAAATCGCCCATTTCTTGCTGCCAAAACCCGGTCCAAAACGTTCATTTTCCGTCAATATGCTAATTTTAGTCTGATTTACGGCGGACTATTTGACATGGTGGAAAAAAAAGATTACAATCATTCTTGTCTTGGTGGCTTTTGCGCCCGTGCCGCTTTTACGCAAATGGCGGGGGCTTTTGCCAAAAGGGGCTATGTGCAAAAAAGACCGGGGCAATGTTTTTTATTCTTTATTATTTTATCCATCTCTATTCACCATTGTAAGGAGGAAAAGTATGACTCTCGGTATTATTGGTCTGATCCTCGGCATTGTGGTCATGGTCGCCGGTGCCTACAACGGCATCGAGGCTATCCCCCTGACCCTGCTGGCCGGTCTGGTTGTTATTCTGTTCAACCAGATGCCCATTTGGGACAGCTTTGCATCCATCTATGCCGCCGGTTTCGCCGGTACGGTGCAAAGCTACTTCTTCATCTTCGTGTCTTCGGCTGTATACGCCAAGATCATGGAGGCTTCTCATGCCACCACCGCTATCGGCTACAAGCTGATTGACTGGTTCGGCAAGGACAAGGCGGTTCTGGTTTCCGCTCTGTTCGTTTCCATCCTGTGCTACGGCGGCGTTTCCCTGTTCGTAGTTATCTTCGCAGCCGGCCCCATTATGTTCCTGCTGTTTAAGGAAGCCGACCTGCCCCGTCACCTGACCATCGGTTCTCTGGTTATGGGTTCTGCTACCTACACCATGACCTGTATGCCCGGTACTCCTCAGCTGACCAACGTTATCCCCACCCAGTTCCTGGGCACCAGCATGACCGCTGCTCCTGTGATGTCCATCATCGCTTCCGTGGCCATGTTTGTGATGAACTATGCTTACCTGCACTTCGAGGAAAAGAAGGCCCGCAAAAAAGGCGAGCACTGGAGCTTCCCCGAAGGCTACAACGCCGAGGCCTTTGCCGTTACCGATCGCAGCGAGCTGCCTTCTGCCGGTAAGTCCTTCGTGCCCATCATCGCCCTGATCCTGATCATCATCATCGGCGGCAAGTTCATCACCAACTCCGCCATGCTGACCACCATCGCCATGATCATCGCCTTCATCCTGTGCCTGATCCTGAACCACGATCACCTGAAGGGCCAGTCTGTGAAGAAGATCATCGGCACCGGCTCCATCAACGCTATCAACGCCATGATCGGTCTGGGCGCTGTTGTCGGTTTCGGTACTCTGGTATCCAACGCCGCTTCCTTCCAGTCCATCGTTCAGTGGGTACTGGGCGTAGAGATGAGCCCCTACTTCAAGGGCGTATTCGCCACCGGCGTTATCGCTGGTATCACCGGTTCTTCCTCCGGTGGTGTGCGTATCTGCCTGCAGAACATGGCCGATTACTTCATCAATTCCGGTTGCGACCTGGGCAAGCTGCACAGAATCATGTCCATCGCCGCTGGTTCTCTGGACACCCTGCCTCATGCTTCCGGCCTGTTCCTGATGTTCAGCTATCTGGGCCTGAACCACAAGAACGGTTACAAGCACGTTTGCGTACTGTCCGTAATCGAGCCTCTGATCCTGTCCATCGTGCTGGCTGCTGTTTGCACCGCCATCGCCTAAGGATCGTAGTAAGCACGTACATAAGCCCCGGCTTTGCCGGGGCTTTTTTCAATTCCCCCGCCAACGGGTTTCGCCACTTTTCTTTCCCCG